>JACDGC010000415.1 GCA_013815535.1 Ktedonobacterales bacterium | reverse complement strand
TGTGCCGGATTGTAGCCCCAGGAGATGTCGCCGGGATATTCCATGATTGGCAGGACCTCGATGACGTTGACACCGAGATCCCGCAGATAGGGGAAGCGCGCGATGGCATCATCAAACGTGCCGGGGAGCTTGCCCGCTGGGGGATTGAAGGTGCCGATATGCATCTCGTAGATGACCATCTCGTTCCAGGCGGGCGTCTGATAGCTGGGTGTTTCGCGAGGGGGCACATGTTGGGTGACGACTGAGGCACTGCTGTCGGCATTCAGCGCGCGGCTATAGGGATCGCGTCGCTCGAAACTGGTTTCTCCGGTGACGATGCGATAGCGATAGGCCGCGCCGTGGGTGACACTGGCCACATCTGCCGCCCAAAAGCCATTGGCTTCAGCAGTGAGGGGCGTCGCTTCAGCGGCCCAGGCGTTGAAGTCGCCTATGACGAAAACGCTGCTTGCATTGGGTGCCCAGAGGCGAAAAGTGGTGCCGCCGTGATAAGGAATGGCACCCATCCCCGGATAGCGGGCGGGTTTGGTGGAGCCAGACCGCGATGTCTGTGCTGTCATGAATTTATCCTTTGCCAGGGCATCCAGTTTGTCTGTGGAAGGGGGCTGCACGCCTGGAGCGGTGGCTGGATGCCGCGTGTGAAGTGCTGCTCCGTTCATTGTAACGGAAGAAGGAAACTGCGTGCCAGCGGATGAGGTTGTGCAGGGTGGTGGCGATGGAGAGGTCATTCGTGTGATCGTGCACGTTGTATTTTAATAAGCAAGAATCATTTTCCAAATGATTCCCTTTTGGTATTGACGATGATATCGATTGGGAGTATAATTCACGCGACTGGTTGTGGAGATATGCACGTGTTTGTGTACAAATACATTGACTTTTTGTGAGCAGAAAGGTGATGTGTGCGCAGCATGTGCGACCCACGCAAAGGTTGCTCGCTGAGTGGAGGGGGCGGGGTTTGACATGAATGGCGCGGCGCGCCATTTCCGCAAAGATTAGCGTGCGAAAGCACACTCCTGAGGAGTTTATAGCAATATGGCAACAACGAATACCGCTGCGGGTACCGCCAATACGTTGGGCGACCGCATTCGTGATTCTCGGCAGGCGTCGGGGATGACCCAGAGTGAGTTGGCTGGCACGGATTATTCCGTGAGCTACGTTTCCGCCGTGGAGCGGGGCAAGATTCGCCCGTCGCTGCGGGCGCTGTCGTGGCTGGCCAGCAAGCTGAACGTCAATTTGTCGGACCTGTTGGCGATGGATGTGCCCTTTACTGCCGAGACGGCGGGCGGCGTGCCGCTGGCCGAGGATCGCACGCAGAACGCCATCGCGCAGGCGCAGATCGACCTGGCCGAGCAGCGCTATGCGGTCGCGCGCGACCAATTGGAAGCGGTGCGTGAGGGGGTGCGCCAGCCTTCGCAGAAGATTCAGATCAATCTGCTGCTCGGCGAGGCCTACATTCGCTTGGGTGATGGTGAAAAAGCGCGGGCCGTGCTGGAAAGCAATCTGAAGCTGACGCGTGACATCGACCCCGTGACGCAAGAGCAGTCGCGCAATCTGCTGGGTGAGGCATACAATCTGCTGGGGATGCAGATGTTGGCTTTCGAGGCGCATCGGCAGTGTCTGGAAGCGATTGATTCGCGCATCGTGCGCGATCCATCATTTGAGTTGGCGGTGCTGCATAACCTCGGCAATGAGTATAGCCGCTTGGGGCAGGCCGCGAATGCGCTGACGACCTTCGAGCGCGCTTCTGAGTTGGGTCGGCATCTGTTGACGCCGCAGAGCATCGCTGATCTGTATCTGAAAGTGAGCCTGGGCTTTCGCCGCGATGGGTTGATCCCCCAGGCGCAGCGCTACGCTGACATGGCGACGGAGCACCTGCGCGCCGCCGCGAATCGGCAGTTGTATGCCCAGGTGCAGAGCAGCCTGGGGTTGGCTTACGCCAACACCAATGACAACGCCAGGGCCGAGGCGACGCTGCAAGAAGCGCGCGATCTGGCGGAGCGCAACGAAGACGACGAGAGTGTGAGCATGGCATTGGCAAGCTTGTCGCAGGTGCAGTTGGCGAAGGGCGACAAGAAGCAAGCGCTGGAATCCGCTAAGCAGGCGCAAGCGCGGGCCAAGAAGATCAGCAACACCCAGGCACAGGGCCGCGCACAACTGGCGCTGGCTGAGGCGATGCTGGCTAGCGGCGACAGTGATGGCGCGGATAAGAACTTCAGCGCGGGTCTGGAACTGTTGGGCAAATCCGGTTCACAGGCTGAACTGAGCCGGGCCTATGCCCACTACGCGGCGCTGCTGCGCGAGCGTGGGGACTTCAAGCGGGCGTTTGAGTATCTGGAGCGGTCGCAACAACCAGCACGCTAAAATGCCAATGCCGCAGTTGTTGCCGCTCAGTCTGCCGCAGGGGTGGGCGATCATGTTCAACGTCTTGTATGACCATGTGATCACCCCTGCGAATCACCCGTGGTTTGTTGAAGACTTGTTGTGGTTGACGCGGGTGCGGTTGGATGCAACTGGAATTCAGCGCATGACGGGTGACATCGATGTGGGGTGGTATCCCAGTGGACAGTTAGACGGCGCCTATCGGGTTCGCTTGTTGGGCGAAGGCGGCTGGGATGCCATCCTCATTGATTTCGCCAGCCGCGATGTGGGTGAGGTAGCCCGTGCCATTCGCCTGTGCGCGACGGCCCCGCTGGAAAACGCTGAACGGGCACAAGCCTATTTTGACCAAGCCTGGCCGGAAGAGCCAGCAGCACAAGCGGGGTGAATGGCACAAGACACTGGTGCCAGCATCTCGGCAGACCAGGGAACACATTTGAGAGACGGCCAGCGGAATGCTGGCCGTCCTCTATTTTCTCTTCAAAGAACTTCTGGCGTATGTGCTGGCCTAACGCCAATGAGCTATACACTATTCCCGATTATTGGGCCCGATCGTAGCGGAGCCATTTCATGACAAGGAATCGGGTTGTGATTGCCGAAAGGGCGTATTAGGGGGCCAACTGCTTCCAGAGACCTTCGGAGACGACTTCGACGGTGCCGTCAACCACTTTGATGGCGGTTGCGTCGTCGATCGCATACGCTGGCCCCGCTATTTCGGCGGCCCACTTCTCCGCGTTAGCCATGGTGTTCTCTGGCAGGTCGGGGTTGCCAAGGTGCGGGAAGATCGAGAAGTCAACCACGCCCAACGTCTTGTCGCCCGCCGGGGAAGGCCAGGTGACGAAGTCCGCCCCGATGCGCGGGGTCATCACCATGCTCCCGGCACTCAAGCCCACCCAGACCGTTTCGCGCAGCGACGGCAGGAGGTCGGCGAGGCCGGACGCTCGCATCCAGTGGCACAAGTACGCGGCATCGCCGCCTTCGACCAGCAGGACGTCGGTCTTTCGGACCAGGGGGACCCAAAGCTTCTCAGCGAGGCTGGGTAGCGCAGTCAGCTCCAGCACTCCCATGGACTTCCATCCCAGTCCCACCATTGGGGCGCGAGGTTCTTGGCCGCTGATAAACTGCCACGCATTGCGAGGGCCTGCCATGGGGTGCGCGTACACGGCTGTGGGAATGCAGAGGGCATCGCACTCGGCAATCGGCTTGCCCAACAGGTCGATCAATGTGTTGTGGATGCTCGCGTTCGTGATGCCACCGGAAGTGAGCAGATACTTCATCATGCCTCTCTTAGCTCTATAAGCAGGGCAGATGGTCTCCCCTGCTTATAGAGTATATGACAGATGCTGGCCGCATCGACTTGCGAATCGGCCTATATTGGACGCGCGGGAGTACGCCAGAAAAGGAATGGTGGAATGCTGGCCGTCTATGCGTTTTGGGTGGGGTAGGTTATAATAGGGAAAATGTCAAGGGGGTGCACCATTATGAGCGATTTGCCGGGGATGAACCGCGACCGCCGGAGCAGTGATTCGTTGGCGTCGCAGGACGCGGCAGGGGACCACGTGGCGGGCAAGCGCGAAGTGGAGATGTATCTGCGGACTTTCCGTTCGCTGCTGCGGAGCTCGGGGGATGTGGGGTTGAAGGCGCTGATTCAGGCGCATTACAACATCGACTCGGTGCTGCACCCTGAGGCACGCAATAACTATCCCGATATGTCGGCGTTGATCTATAGCATCTTGCGGCTGCCGCCGGAGATCTTGCGGTCGGGGCGACTGTTGCTGAGCCAGTCGGAAGAGGTCTTTCGGCAGCAGAACATCCCCATTGATCAGTGGCAGACGGTGACGGCGTCGGCGCGGCGACGTAAGTGGTATTTCGATGGGAAGTCGACCTTGGCGGCCTTCATCGCGAGTGAGAGCGACATCGATGATATCGTGCCGACGTTGGTGGCATTGCAGATCGAGTGGAATAAGTTTCACTGGCTGCTGAATGTGGACCCGACGACGATGCAGTTGCTGGAATCGCGGGTGGATCGGTCGTCACC
>JACDGC010000414.1 GCA_013815535.1 Ktedonobacterales bacterium | reverse complement strand
ACTTTTCCTGGGACCATGCCGCGCGGGGCATTGGGGGTAACCGGTGTATCAGCGGGAAGAGCACGCGCTCTCCGCTGGGGTCGATCCGGTTGCTAAGTGCTGCAAAGAAGGGGGAACCACGGTGTCCTGCTTGGGGCATCGGGATCCCCCGTGGCGACCGCATGCGCGAGCAGAGAAGGGGAGTGATTCCTTTCACGAGCACCGTTGCTTGTCCTTTCGCTGAACCATTCACGTCTGTGTCTACTCTAGCAAACCAGACAGGCAGATGCAAGATCGACCCGGTGGGCAGCCGCAGCAACGGGCATTGCCGCTGCGTGGTGCAACGGCCCTGGCAACGCGCGATGGTTAGCCTTCTCATGGGCGCGTCTCTTCCTTCCAGCTTGGTCGTCCCGCTTGCACATACCACCACGCGGCACGCAAGGCGGCCACTTGGCGGGGCGCCGCTAAGGAGCGCACGATATAATGATCCGCGCCGGCGCGAAAGGCGGCGACTTTGGACTGGACCCGGGTTTCATCGCTGATGATGCAGAGCGCGACCCTGGGATAGCAAGGTGAATGGATCAGGTCGTCGATCAGGGGCCAGACGGGGCCATCGGGATACCCGGTCGTGTCCAGGGTGACGACCTGGGGCTGCCATTCTCCAAGGGCAGTGCGGCCCTCGGCGAGCGTGGACGCGACGCGCACGAGAAACGCTTCCCGAAAGAGGGCTGCTTGGCGTTCCCCTTCCGCCAGCGTCGCGACGATCGCGAGCAGGCGGGGACGGTGTTTGGTCGGGCGGTGCTGTTCCCGCTCCGGCAGTTGGATGTGGATGGTCATAGCATTCCTTTGGTGAGGGCAACGCAGAAGGAACCTGCTGCCCCTCTTCCGCTCCCCGGCCCATGCATGCTGCGCGAGCTGGTGAGCGGCAGGCTGCCACAGCCAGGGATTCAGCGGTGGCAGGGGCGATCATGCCCTCGGATCATAGCCAGGGTCCCCGCCGCTGGGCAAGCCCGCCGTTGCCGGATGAACAACCGTCGCTGAAGATCCTCAGACGGGGACTCCCAGGACGGCGGCTACTGCTGCGCCGATCTGCCCCGCGACCGCCGCCGGATCATCAAGCATGCAGTCATGTCCATCAGACAACTCAGCGTAGCGCCAGCCTTGTTCCTGGGCATAGCGCGCATAGGGCGCCATCAACTCGCGCATCACCGCGTTCCCGCCCGTGCAGCGCACGTAGGTCAAATGGGGATGCATCGGCGGCGGCATCACGCGCCGTCCATCCAGGAGCCGCGACGGGAGCAACGACATGCGGGCCGCGACGAACTCCCGATCCTCGGCCGTCGCCAATCCCATGAATTCGACGGGCGGAGGCGGCACGGGGCGATTGAGCAGCACGTTGCGCAGGACCTGGCGATACCAGGGTTTGATCCAGGCTGGGGGGTCCTTGATCGCGATGAGGTGGGCAAAGTCCAACCCAGGGATGAAAAACAGGGCATCGAGGAAGAGCGCCCCACGGATCTGACTGCCCATGTCATTGAGCACCCCATTGAGCACGGCCCCGGCATACGAATGCCCGACGAGATAGGGCTGCTCTAACCCGTTGAGACGGATGTAGTCTTCCAATTGCCGCACATGATCATCCACCCCGAGCTTGGAATAGGGGTGATGCCGGTAAACGGTTGCCGTTTCTCCCATCCCCACCAGGGTGGGCGTATGCACTCGAAACCCTTGCGCAATCAGGAGTGGCGTAAGCTTCTTGTATACCCATGAACCGTGCCAGGCCCCGTGCGCAAGCAAAATATCTTGGGTCATACGGGCACTCCTTCACACGGCGCCGCGTCAACTTCTGCGCCATCATCGGTATCGTCGCTGGGGGTAAAGAAGGGCATCCCTACCACTAAACACAACTCCACGAGCTGCCCTCCCAGCTCGGTCACCCGATCATCGTCGCCTAACAGCCCCTTCACGGTGAGTTTCCGTGCCATCTCGGCTTGATGTGGGGTCAGCGGGAAATAGGGGAGTGCCGCGGGGTCAGCGGGGTTGGCCGCCCCAGCGGCATATGCGATCAACAAGTGATCGCGTTCACGTGGCGTCAACTCAGCGTTGACGGCATTGAGACGTTTCAGTAAGCTGATCTGTTCAACCTCGACATCTTGAGACATAGGGTGCCTCCCGGGTGAACGGTGAAGGTGCGCTAAGATGGCAGCACCTCCCCTGAAGTCAGGTGGGGGAGCATGGCGCGGGGACGGTGAGAGGTTACCGCGCTATGTCCTTATGTGGGGGTCCGCGAATATTGTCTGGCATGGGGGCCTCCTTACTATTCACTGATTCGTATGCTCGTCGGGGGCGCTGGTGCGCTCGCAAAGCCACACTCCTCAAAAGTCGAGCGAGTTCGTGGGTTTCCCAAGCTGTTCTTGGTTGCGGTGCAGCGCTAATCGCTGCTGCTCTCGGCCAACAGCGTACCTGAAAACAGCGCGCGAAATTGGTGCGAGATGACCCAGAGTTTGGGTCAAGTTTGACCCAAAGATGGGTCCAGTTTTACCGGCGCGTACCTCCTGGTCCTGATGGGTGTTAGGCCAATGTCGTCGTCTCATCTCCGTGCTCCTCATACTCCCGTAAGACCCTGCTCCAATACTGCTGGGCTGCAGTTTCTTCTGCGGGCGCAAGAGCGAGCTTGTTCAGCCAGAAGCATGCTTTGCCGTACCAGGGAAGGTGCCCGATGACGTGTGCCATGTCTTGACAGGTGGTGAAGGCTTGCCGGGCTGCTGCTCGGCGATCCAAACGGAGCGCCACGATCCCAATGAGATGCTGGGTAAGCATTTGCCCCGTGAGAAAAGGGGCGTTGCCGTAACACTCCAGGGCTTGCTGATAGCGATCAAGCGCCAGTTGGTAGTTGCGCCGATGATCGGCGATCAGCCCTAGGCCTTGCAGGGCACGTCCTTGGTCGGCACTGTCCCCGGCATCGCGGGCGCAGCTAAGGCTCAGGGTGAAGGCCACTTCAGCCCCTACCAAGTCGCGTGCAGCTATGGCACCCAATGCTCGGGTAAAGGCGTGACGGCCCTCCTCTTGCCGCGATGAGCGCGGGGGAATGGGGAGTATCCTTGGATCGTCGGGGGAATCAGGGGACATTGCCTTATCGCCTCCGGTACGGGATCATTCATTGGGAGTGTGGAACTGGTCCAGGCGGCGGGTGGCCGCGACATCCACGGACTCTACGCAACGCGTCGCGCCAAGGCGCAGGTGAGTTGCACCGCTGTTTTCTTGCCCTCTTGCGAGTCGGCTTCTGCTTCCACGAGCAAATTTTCCCACCGTGTCGCGGTAATGGGGACATGGTCCCAGATGATCCCACTTTGGCTGATCGGTACAATAACCCGTTTGAGGACGGCGAGATAGTCCGTCACCATCAGGGCTCCCCCAGGTGTGCCGCGTGGGCGGCCAAAGCGGACCTGGCGGGTCATGATGCGGGGGGAATTGAATCCGGCTGCATTGAAGATGGTACGGAGATGTGGTCCGGCACCGGGGTAAATGCCGACGCGGTCAGCGAGCTGGGTAAAGATGCGGGTCAAAGTGGTCATGGCCTGGCTCTCACTTACCACGACCCCAAAATCGCGGACTTCGACAAATCCCCCTGGCCGCGTGACACGAGCGGCTTCGCGGAGAAAGATGGGCCAGTGATCGCGTGGTACAAAGGCGGAACAGGCTCGCATCATGACATATGAGAATGATGCATCCCCAAAAGGGAAGCACTCTAGCGCGTCACCTGCGATGAGGAGACAATTGTCGGGTCGTTCGCCAGATGTGGCGGCGGACGGCAATTGCTTATCGAACCCAACGATATTTGCTCCCAGGGGAGCAAGTTCCTTAGCCTGCTGGATGGCCCAAAACCCGGTGCCACACGCCACATCCAGCAATTCGATGGGCTGAGGCATTACCTGCGCTGGCACTGCGCGGTCTGAGCCAAACTCGCGCGCGAACATGAAGTGTTGGAGATTCAGGCGTAGCACTTCACTCTGGTCGTTGCTGATGAAAAAGTAGCGATGACCTTCGTCCGATGTCTGGGTGGGCATCGGTAAACGACGTGTAGCGCGTCGGTGCCGTGTGAGCCAGGTGAACATGGTATGTGCATGCATGATGGCAGCTTCGCCGTCGGCGCATGCTCCTGCCTTTCTCTGATGCGTGCCCGCCAAGCGATAGCGGAGGGCAATGGTGAGTAAACAGATCATGCCTGCTTACGTCAGTGTACGAGTCAATGGCAAATTTGTCAACATCACTTTTGTGTCAGCAATGTTGACGTATGCGGTACGTGCAATTGGCTCTCCTCCATCGCGCGTGATGAGTCAGGATCTTTCTCCTATCGCGTCTTGCCTGTATCGGGGGAAATGTGGCATGATAGGCCGAGCGAGGGAGATACGAGGGAATGGCGCATGATGCCAATGAGCGACTACGTC
>JACDGC010000413.1 GCA_013815535.1 Ktedonobacterales bacterium | reverse complement strand
GCGCTGGGGACAGCCGGGACGCTCTTTCAGGGCTTGTTGCGCAACCCCCTGGCAGATCCCTTCCTCTTGGGAACGTCATCGGGGGCGGCGCTGGGCGCGACGGCGGGCTTTTTGATCCCCGGTTTGTTGACGATTGCATGGCTGGGATTCAGCATCATCGCCGTGCTGGCCTTCGTGGGGGCGCTCGTCGCCGTGGTGGTGGTTTATCGGCTGGCGACGCGCGGGGGCCAAACGCCCGTGGTGACGCTGCTGTTGGCGGGCGTCGCGGTGGGGGCGATGGTCACGGCAGTGCAGACGCTGATCATCACGTTTGGGTCGCACACCAACACCCAACTCGCCGCCCTCAATGGCTGGCTGACGGGCGAGATCACCGTGAGCAATTGGGCGCAGATCCCGGTGGAAGCCAGCCTGATCGGGCTGGGCTTGCTGGCCGCTTTCGCCCTCACCCCCACCCTGGATGCCCTCGCGTTGGGCGAAGAGATGGCGGGGCACCTGGGCATCCACATCGAGCGCGCGAAACTGATGATCGTCGGGTGCGCCGCTTTATTGGTGGCGCTGGCGGTGGCGATGAGTGGGCTGGTCGGCTTCGTAGGGTTGGTCGCGCCGCATGTCTGCCGCCTGCTCTTTGGCCCGAAGCATCGGCTGTTGCTGCCGACCTCAGCGCTCTTTGGCGCGGTCTTCGTGGTGCTGGCGGATCTCGTTGCACGGTGGATCGCCGCGCCGATTGAGATCCCCCTTGGCGTCGTGACGGCGCTGGTGGGTGGTCCCTTCTTCTTGGCGCTGCTGAGCCGTGCGGGGGTCTATTATCGTTGGTAGCCCCTCACAGCCCCTTGAACGTGTTGGGGTAGGTATCAACCCCGTGCATTTTGTTGAAGGGCCAATAGACAAAGACGACCTTGCCCACGATATATTTGCGATCCAGTGAGCCACCAGGGTTCTTACCTTGATCGACGCCCAACGCGGGAGGGTTGCGTGAGTCATCGAAACACCCGGAAACGTTGATGCGTGTGTCGCACCCCGATCGATTGTCATTCATGACGAAATATTGATCTTTGCCCAGCTTCTGGGATAAGCCCGTGGCTTGCAAGGTCGTGACCGTGACATAGGGTTCTACCAAGGTGTGGCCGTTCACCGTCACGGATGTGGGATTGATGACGATGGTATCACCGGGGATGCCGATGATGCGCTGAATGCGCTGCGCGCTGGCATCGGAGGTATGCAAGGGATCTTCATAGACGATCACATCGCCGCGCTGAGGTGCGCCAAAAAAGTATGACAGCTTGCTGACGATCACGTTTTGATTGGGGTTGAGCGCGGGAGACATCGAGGTGGATTTATCGCTCAGGCCAAAGCTCTCGACACCCAACTTGATGGCGACGACGATGATGCCAATGAGCAGCACCACTTCGATGATTTCGCGGGCCAAATGGGCGCGGCGCACCTTGGCGGCATAGGATGCTTGCATAGCTTCGGAATAACTGCTGCGGTTATCCACCAGATCGTTCCCCTTCGTATCGTCGCCCCGATGATCACACCAGGAAGATCTGCATGCCGCCCACGCTCAGCCGAGCGGCGCTATCGGTGGCGACAGGATGAGTTACACTACTCTGGCTCCGAGTATAGCATAGCTGTGAAGGGGTGGGATTACCGCCCGGTTGCCTGCATCCGGCGGCCACGCAGGGCTGCCGCGCCGAGGGGCAGACAGCACAGGAGCGCCAGGGGATCACCCGTTTGGGTCATGCCACGTGCCGCGCCCGCCTTGGAAAAGACATCGTGATGCCCATCGATGCCATGAAAGGCCGACAGCGGCCACCAAACGGCTGACGCCTTACCAATGATGAACGACTTATCGAGCGGTCCCCAAATGCGAGAATCCTCACTGACGAGCCGATTATCCCCCATGACCCAGTATTCATTGACGCCGAGCTTCGTCGTCTTAGGGGGCGGACACGGGTTTGGGGCAAACACAAAACAGTTGTCTGCCGCTGAAAGGTAGGGTTCATTCAATACGACGCCATTGACTGTGACGGTCTTGGGTCCAACCACGATGGTATCGCCCGGCAACCCGATGATGCGTTTGATAAAGATTTGATTCGTATCCAAGGGAAAGTGGAAGATGAGCACATCGCCGCGCTGAGGCGTACCAAACAAATAATCGAGCTTATTGATGAGAACATACTGCTTATCATGCAGCCCTGGTTCCATGCTAGTTCCCTCAATGGGGCGCGACTCGAAGCTGAGCTTGATGCCCAGGAAAATGACGACAACCAGCACCAACACCTCCACCACATCGCGCAACGAGTTCTGCGCGCGCGCGGCGGGCATAGTGGAGGTTCCCTTCGGAGTAAACACGGGGATCTTGGTGGATGGCTTCTTCGAGGGTGAGGCAGTCTGCATGGTGATAGTCCATTCTAGTAAATTATGCACTCAATTCGCCCATATTGTACCACGCGCACCCGCTGGCGTGCCGCGCGCGTGCCGGAGGTACCAATCCTGTGCGATACTGAGCACGAGATTGCACCATCACTGAGGAGTCGATAGCACCATGACGACGCCATCTCCCCGCACGGGGCATCCATACCTGACCTATGATGAATTACGGGGCCAACCCGCTGCGGTGGCTGAAGCACTGGCGGCGGATGCCGCCCAGCGGGTCCACATCGCCCGCGAGTTGGCGGGCACGCACCAACTCACCGATGTCACCGTGGGGCCGGGGTTCTTGCTGCCCACCTTCACTGGACGTGGGCGCATCTACTTGGCTGGTTGCGGCACGGCACACCACGCGGCGCAATTAGGCGCCCAGTGGTTTCGCCACCTGTCGCAAGGCGCGCTAGAGGTCGTGGCGGCGCAGTCCTTCGAGTTCGCCAACTATGACGTGCAAGGGCCGCGCACCCATGACGCCTTCTTGGCGCTCAGCCACTCGGGCACGGCCTCGGCCACGGTCGCCGCCGCGCGCCACGCCAAAGAAGCGTTGGGAATGTACACCGTTGCCCTCACCGCAGACCCCACCAGCCCATTGGCAGCGGTGTGTGATGAGACACTGGTGACTAATCCCCCCACCGTTGCCGCCACCTACACCGTCAGCCATCTGGCCATGCTCACCGTGCTGGCCGATCTCGCGCAAAAGTCCGCCGAGCATCTGCGGGCCGGACGCGAAGTGGCCCTGGAACTCGCCGATGATATCGCCGCCTTCCCCGACCTCACGCGCGCTGCCCTCGCAGCGGAGCCCGACATTCAGACCATCGTGAACGCCCTGCCTGAGCTCACCCAACTGGTCTTGGCGGGGGGTGGCCCGAACTACATCACCGCACTGGAAGGTGCCCTGAAGGTGCGCGAGGCCGCCTATCTGCCCGCCACAGGCTGGGAGATCGAAGAAATTTTACATGGCCCCTTCGCCTCGTTCGATGAACACACGGCGGCGGTGCTGATTGCCCCGCAAGGCACGGGGCGCGACCGCGCACTGGACGTGCTGCGCGCTTTCGCCCACATCGGCGTGACGACCATCGCCTTGGGATCGTCAGGAGATGAAGAACTGGCGGCGCTGGCGACGCACTCCATCAGCCTGCCTGATTCCGTGGAACTGTTCAGCGTCATCCCCGCGACGGTCGCGGTGCAAGAGATCGCCTATTGGCTGGCCATCAAGCGCGGCACCAATCCTGACCTGATCCGCAAGGAAGATCCACGCTACGCCGCCGCGCGGCAGTCGTATACCCGCTGAGTGGCTGGCGCACGCCCATCTCGGTTGAGGAGACCACATTTCATGACCATCTATGCTTCGATTCTAGCTGGGGGGAGCGGCACACGTCTGTGGCCGCTCAGCACGAAGGATTTGCCAAAACAATTTTTGCCCCTGCTCAGTGACCGCACGATGCTGCAAGCAACGGTGGATCGGCTGTTGCCATTAGCCCCCATCGACAAGACCTTCATCGTCACCTTCGAGCGCTACCGGGGGATCGTGCATGAGCAGTTGCCCGACCTCCCGCTGGCCAACGTCATCGCTGAGCCGATTGGGCGCGGCACAGCGGCCTCCATCGGGCTGGCGGCGACCTTCGTGGCGGCCCAGGACCCCACCGCCGTGATGGGGTCATTTTCCTCGGATCATGTCATCCCTGACACCATCGGCTTTCGCCGCGCGCTCAGTTTCGGGGAGGGGCTCGCGCGCGCAGGGCATTTGGTGACGCTGGGCATCACCCCCACCTATGCCGAGACCGGCTATGGCTACATCCACTGCGGTGAGCGGCTGGCCGAGGGGCCAGAAGGGTTGACGGCCTATCGCGTCAGCCGTTTCATAGAAAAGCCCCCCCTCGCAACCGCGCAGCAATTCATCGCATCGGGTGACTATGCGTGGAATGGGGGCATCATGCTGGGGCGTGTCGACCACATTCTGGCGGAGATTCGCCAGCACGTGCCCACCGTTGGCGCGGTGCTGGAC
>JACDGC010000412.1 GCA_013815535.1 Ktedonobacterales bacterium | reverse complement strand
GATGCTCCTTTTCTTTTCGTGACACAAGGGAACGCTCTTTCCCTATTCTATCATGCCGCGAGGGCACGGTGCTTAGCGTGCCGAAAGTCATGTACGAATGTTGCAAGTATGCTGCATACAGCCCGATCACGTTTGCTCGCGCTCCTATGCTTGGCGCACGGCGCTATGGTAAACTAGCTGGTGACAGGGCAATGGAGCGCCCTGCTTGTCGCTCCCATGGTATGCAAGGCAAGTAAAGGAGTCTATATGTTGAATGAGAGTTTTGACAAATTCACAGAACGTGCTCACAAGGTCTTGAACTTCGCACAGCAAGAGGCGCAACGCTTCCATCATAATTACATTGGCACAGAGCATCTGTTGTTGGGCCTTGTGGACGAGGGTGAAGGCATTGGGACACAAGTGCTCAATAAGCTGGGAGTTAGCCTGAAAACCGTCCGTGAGCAGGTGGAATTTATCATTGGGCGCGGCGATAGGCTTTTCCTTGGGGAGAGCGGAATGACACCACGCGCCAAAAAAGTGATTGAATTGGCCGTAGATGAAGCGCGGCGGCTGAACCACCACTATATTGGTACGGAGCATCTGCTGCTGGGATTGGTCCGCGAAGGTGAAGGCATCGCCGCTGGCGTGCTCGAAAGCCTTGGTGTCAACCTCGAAAAAGTACGTACCACGATGACTCAGATGCTCGCAAACGGGAAAATAGAGCGTGTTAATGTTGTCTCGTCCTTGATTACACCCACTGCACCGAAAGATGGGCAATGCTTTTTCATCTCGTACCGCCACGAAGAAGCGGCTGAGGTGACACAGACTATTGCTGAGCAGTTCGTGGCCGCCTTTGGGGCGCACAATATCGCACGCCATATTGATCCTGCTCCCTTGGGGACCGATGTACGCGTCTTTGTGCGCCAGCAGGTGCGTCAGACGACAGCGTTGCTGTTGCTTATCGGTCCCGCATGGCTCAGCAGTGCTGCTGAACAAACACCGCCACGGATTTTCGATACCGACGATGAGGTGCATGTCGCTATCGAAGCTGCCTTGCGTTACCATAAGCCCATCATTCCGGTATTGATAGAAGGGGCAGTGCTGCCTGACGCTGCCGCACTGCCCGACAACATTCGCGATATCGTGCATTATCAGGGTACGCAGTTGCGACCAAATCCCTATCTGTATGATGATATTGCGCGATTGCTCGCAGAAATCCGCCGCATTTTTGTTGAAGGCTAATACAGAGGGGATGGCATTCGCCATCCCCTCTGATGTAATACCCCGCCCTATTCGCCCAGCTTCACTTCCTGGGCCAGTTGGGCGCGCAACACTTTTTTGTCGAACTTGCCCACGCTCGTCTTGGGGATGGGCATGCCAATGATGATTTTGTCGGGCAGCCACCATTTGGCGACGCGCGTTTGCAGATATTCTTGAATCTCTTCGGGGGTGACGGTCGTGTCGGCCTTCGGGACGACCACGGCGACGGGGCGCTCTTGCCATTTGGGGTGCGGCAAAGCCACCACGGCGGCCTCCAGCACCTTGGGGTGGCCCATGATGATGCTTTCGAGTTGCACCGATGAGATCCATTCGCCGCCCGACTTGATGACGTCTTTGGTGCGATCGACGATCTCGATGTAGCCCTCGGGGTCGATGGTCGCCACGTCGCCGGTGCGGAACCAGCCGTCCACGAACTTATCCGCTGGGTTGGTGTCGTGGTAATACGAGCCGGTGATCCAGGGGCCGCGCACCTGCACCTCACCGAAGGCGACGCCATCCCACGGCAACTCTTTGCCGGTGTCGATGTCGGTGATGCGCAGATCAACCAGCGCCACCGGCATCCCCTGCTTGGCACGATAGTTCAGTTGCTCCTGATAGGGCAACCCTTGCAGGTTTGACTTGAGCCGCGCCACGGTGCCGATGGGGGACGTTTCCGTCATGCCCCAGGCATGGATGATGGGCAGGTTAAAGTGATCCAGTCCTTCGATCAGGCTACGCGGCGCGGCGGAACCACCACAGACCAACCGCGTCACTGACGAGAGATCGAGGTCATTGCGCTTGGCGATCACTTGTAACAGGCCGATCCAGATCGTCGGCACGCCGCCCGCGAAGGTCACTTTTTCGTCATGCATCACCTGCGCGATGCGGTTGGGGTCCATATATTTGTTGGGGAAAACGATCTTGCTGCCAACCATCGCGGCGGCATGGGGCAGGCCCCAGGCATTCACATGGAACATCGGCACGATGGGCAGCGCCACATCATTGCCTGAAAGGGCGATCGTGTCGGCCTGTGTCACCGAGATGGCGTGCAAGAAGGCAGAGCGGTGGCTATAGACCACGCCTTTGGGGTTGCCCGTCGTGCCAGAGGTGTAACACATCGCGACGGCGTCACGCTCATCCAGCGTCGGCCAAGCGAAGGTGGCGGGGGCGTCGGCGATGAACTGCTCATAATCCAGCACCTGGGGCATATTCGGCGCCGAAGTCATGGCTGAGCCGTTCATCACCACGATCTGTCTGACGCTGCCCAGTGACGCCTGCACCTTTTCGAGCAGCGGCAGCAGGTCGGCATCCACGAAGATGATCGAATCAGCCGCATCGCTGATGATGAAGCCCAGTTGCTCGGCGGGCAGACGCAGATTCAACGTGTGCAGCACCGCCCCCATGCAGGGGATGGCAAAGTAGAGCTCGAAATGGCGTGTGTTGTTCCACGCCAGCGTCGCCACGCGGTCGCCCTTTTTGATGCCCAGTTTGGCGAGCCCAGCAGCGAGACGCTCGACACGGGGGAACATCGCGCCATAGGTCGTGCGCTCGGTGCCCTCGGCCAACAGCGTCACCAATTCCCGGTTGGGGAAGTAGCGTTTCGCTCGTTCCATGATGTGCTGAATGGTCAGCGGATAATCCATCATCGTTGCTGCGAAGATCGGCGGCGCGGTGGGGGCGGAACTGGCCACGAGCGTGGCACCATTGCCAATCGCGCTGCTGGTGGGGGCGGGAGGGGTCTGGGTCGCCGCTTGGCGATTGCGCCGAAAGAACGCCATATGCATGCCTCCGCTGGAATGAATCGCCGCCGACAATGGCGGCCTGACGCGCACCACTGCTGCGCGCATGAATGCGCGCTATTGTAGCGAGTTATAGCCCCAACCATAAGGTTCCGTCAAGAGAAAAGACGGAACCTTACGAAAGTTTCCTCACATTGCTGGCAAGAGGTCCCAGATGCCATGACACCGCACACTGTTTTGCGGCGGAAAGCGTGGTCATTTGCAAAACCTCTGCAAAGCATCCACGCCAGAGCAAGCATTTCCTGGGAAGCGCACATTGTGCCACCGTACAATAAGGAGAGCGTTCACAGTGAGACGGTGGATTTTTGGGAAGGGAAACACACGAAATGGCGACGGCGAAGGCACAGGCGAAGCAAACTCCGGCGCAACCGGTGCCCACGAACACACGAGGGTGGTGGATCATTGGCCTGATGGCGGCGCTGACACTGCCGGGCATGCTGCTGCGCTTGAGTGGCGCACACGTGGCCCCATTGGTCGAGGCGAGCGTGGCGGGCGTGGCATTGATTGGCGCGGCTTTCGTGCTGGCTTGGGCAGCGGAAGCCGCCCAAACGGTCATCGCTGGTGGCCTCGCCATCGCGTTGCTGGCCCTCATCACGGTGCTCCCCGAATATGCGGTGGATGTGATCTTCGCCTGGAACGCGGCGCATAATCCCGAGCAAGCGCATTACGCGGTGGCAAATATGACCGGCGCGAACCGCTTGCTGATCGGTTTGGGGTGGAGCGGCATCGTGCTGCTGGCAGCGTTTCTCGCGTGGCGGCGTGGCGCGCCCCGCGACCAGCGCAATGGCGTCAGTCTGCCCGCGCACAGCGTGGTGGAGGTCGTGCTGCTGCTGGCCGCGACGGCCTATTCGCTGGTGTTGCCGTGGCGTGGCAGCATCACCCTCTTCGATACGTTCGTCTTGTTTGCCATCTTCGTGTTCTATCTGTGGTTCTTGAGCCGTGCCGGGGAGCGAGAAGAAGCGGAAAATCTGGTGGGGCCAGCGCGCAGCATCGCGGCGCTGCCGCCGGATCGGCTGCGGCCCGTGTTGGTGGGTCTTTTCGTGCTCGCGGCGGCGGCCATCGCCCTGGTGGCGGAACCCTTCGCCGAGGGATTGGTGCAGGTGGGGCATCAGTTGAAGATTGATGATTTCATCCTGGTGCAGGTCGTCGCGCCGATTGCCTCGGAAGCCCCGGAATTCGTCGTGGTGGCGCTCTTCGCGTTCGTTGGGCGCGGCGAAACGAGCTTGCAAGCGCTCATTTCATCGAAGGTGAACCAATGGACCCTGTTGGTGGGCAGCATTCCCTTGGTCTACTCGCTCTCGGCTGGGCACATCAGCAGTTTCGCGCTGGACCCGCGCCAGACCGAGGAGTTGTTTCTGACGGCGGCACAGGGGCTGCTGGCAGTGATTCTGGTGCTGGAC
>JACDGC010000411.1:3970-4441 GCA_013815535.1 Ktedonobacterales bacterium | reverse complement strand
TGGGATGGCACCAAAACGTCAGCACGACTTCGGATTTTTGCGGCTTGGAATAGATCCCCACCAGAAAGTCGATCTCGATTTCGATGCCCACTTCTTCCAACACTTCGCGCCGCAGGGCTTGATCGACGGTTTCCTTGGCTTCCATGCCGCCACCGGGCAGGTTCCACCAGCCGATGTCACTGCGCCGTGCCAGCAGCACTTTGCCCGCATTCTCGATGACCGCAAAGACCCCCACGCGATAGATATGCAATGAACTTGCCACGGGTGTATCCTTCCTAGCCTGGATGCGTTCGCCCGCAGGCTGCTGGCCCGCTCACGCGGGTATTGGGCCTTTTTCGGGTGAGTGATTGATGAATTGCAGCACAATCCCTGGCGCGCCCAGCACCACTTGCAATGCTAGCACCGTCAATGAAAAAGCCAGCGCTTGCTCATTGGCGACGCTGCGCTGCCCCAGAAAGTATACGATAATTC
>JACDGC010000411.1:0-3960 GCA_013815535.1 Ktedonobacterales bacterium | reverse complement strand
GTGATGGGCAGCAGCGACGCGATGCCCGCTAGCGCCATGATCCAGGCGATATCGGCGTAGCCCAACCCGATGCCCAGCCCCCGCGCGGCCAGCCAATAGGCCAAAAAGATGGTGGCATAGTATCCCGCTGCGACCCCGATGGCCCCCGCCAGCGCGCCAATATGCCCGCGATAGCGGGTGAGGCCGTGCCACAGCGGAGCTAACCATTCCCCTGGCGTGGTCTTTGGCGCGGATGGTGCTGAGGCGGCGACACGGGTTTTGTCACGCGGCAGGGACTGTGTGGCGCTCTTGCGGGCTGGTTGACTTTGGGGACGTTCTCGGCCCTTTGCTGCCGGGGCGAGAGGTGTGGGCGGGGCACCGCGCCGCAACCATTTGGGGATGGTCAGCATCCGGCTGAGGCGGATGACGGCGGCATCGACCGCAGCGGTGCGCCAAGGGGTGAGGAAGAGTGCATAGAAGAGGAGCGTCCCCACGAAGATCACCAGGCAGGCAGTGAGCCACACGCCAACGTGCGGGGGGGGATAGGTGGCGAGCAGCAACGTCACCGCGCCGACCAGCACCTGCGCCACCGAGAGCGACACCTGATCGACCAGCATCGAGGCCCACACCGCGCCAGCGGCACCAGGGCGCGCCCGCGCCAGCAGGGCGGCCTTCACGATGTTGCCGGTTTCGCCGCCGGGGAGGATTAAGTTATAGGTGACGGCGATGTAGGTCAGTCGCACCACTTGCAAGAAGGGGACGCGGAGCGCCAGCCCGTGCAGCAGCACTTGCCATTTCGCTGCCGTGATGACCCCCACCAGCAGCATCAAGCAGGCTGCGGCGACGGCATTGGTCGGTGCCAACTGGCGCAGGGCGTGACCCACCTTGGCTGGGTCGAGCCGCGACGCGATGAAGGCGAGCAGGGCGAGGCCTACGACCACGCGCCAGCCCAGGTTCACAGCCGTGCGCGCCCAAGGGGGCAAGGCGCGCGACGCGGGCGTGGTGCTCATGGGCGCGTGTCCTTTTAGCGTTGCGATTTTTTGCTAGGGCATCTCTTGCAGCCCAGGCAGACTCGTATCGAAATCGGATGGGTGATGCAGATCGACATCGGAAATGTGCCAGGCGAGTGCGCGCTCATAGATATCCACATAGCGCTCGGCAGAGGCGCGCCACGAGTGATCCGTCCGCATGGCGCGGCGCATCAGTTCGTGCCACTCATCACGGAAGCGGTAGGCTTGCACCGCGCGTGCCACCGTGCCAAAGAAGGCCCACTTATCGAATTCATTGAA
Source organism: Ktedonobacterales bacterium (assembly GCA_013815535.1). Taxonomy (GTDB): domain Bacteria; phylum Chloroflexota; class Ktedonobacteria; order Ktedonobacterales; family JACDGC01; genus JACDGC01. The sequence continues at coordinate 2,692 of JACDGC010000411.1, read as the reverse complement.
GACGAAGCCTGTGCCCGTCTCGCGCATGGGGTCAAACTCGGCCACTGTGTCGATGAGCCCACCGGTTGCTCGCACGATGGGGATGGCTCCATACCGCATCGCGATCATTTGATTCAGCCCGCACGGCTCGAAACGGGAGGGCATCAGATACATATCCGCTCCGGCGTAGAGGGGCTGCGTCCAATCCGCGCCAAAGGTGAATTGGACGGCTGCCATGTGTTCGTGGCGCCCAGCGGCCTGCCCAAACACCTCATGATAATGGGGGTCGCCCGTGCCGATGATGACGATCTGCGCTCCCAACCCCATGATGTGGTCGAAGGTCTCGGCCAACAGATCGCAACCTTTGGGGCGGATCAACCGCGAAACGAAGCCAATGAGGGGAATGCTAGGGTCGACCCGCAGGTTGGCTTGCTCTTGCAGCGCGCGTTTGTTCGCCGCGCGAAGCTCCAGCCGATCCGCGTCATATTGTTGGGTGATGTAGATGTCGGTTGCGGGATTCATGGCCTCCGCGTCGATGCCATTGAGCACGCCTTCCAGCCGATTCTCGCGCATTTGCAGCATGTTCTCCAGCCCCTCGCCAAACTCGGGCTTGAGAATCTCTTCAGCATACGTTTCGCTGACGGTCGTGACCACATCGGCATAGGCGATGCCACGCCCCAGCAGATCCACCGCGTCATCCTTGTTGCCATCGGGGGTGACGATGTCGAATTCTTGATCCGCCAGCCCAGCGACCTCTAAGATGCGGTGCCCAAATATGCCTTGATAGGCCATATTGTGAATGGTGAAGACGCTGGCGGTGGTGGAAAAGTGGGGGTCATGGCGATAGAGGGTGTGGAGCCAGTTGGGGACGATGGCGGTGTGCCATTCATGGGCATGGATGACATCAGGTGACCAGCCCAGTTTGCGGCACATCTCCAACGCGGCACGGCAAAAGAGGATGAAGCGGTCGCCGTCGTCCACATAGCCCACCATGTTTTCGCGGCCAAAATGGCGGGGGGCATCCACAAAGTAGACGGGGACCCCCGCCACGGTCGTCTCGCGGATCGCCACCGTTTCACTGCCGTGCTTGAAGGGCACCGCCAGCGACTCGATGATCGTCTCCATCCCAAATTGTTCGGGGCGAACGGAACGGTAGCCAGGCATCGCCACGCGCACATCGTGCCCCAAGCGCCGCAACGCCTTGGGCAGCGCACCCACCACATCGGCTGGACCGCCAATTTTGGTAAAGGGTACCATTTCAGCGGACAGCATCAAGATTCTGAGCGATGAGGTCATTACGCAGTTCCTTTCCATACGCCGTCCTGGCGCAAACGACCGTCACTGGCCCCTGCCTCCAATGCAGGCACTCTATAGTATATCAGATCGCGTCAGCACAACGGCGCGGAGTCGCGGCGGCGCTCGCCGTGCGCTGGGAAGGCGCGGTGAAAAGAGCATGGCACGACGCGGCTGGGCACCGCTGGTGTCGGGCATGTTCAGTACGTCAGGGCCAGCGCGCCGAGGGTCAGCCCCGCGCCCGTGCCCACCAGCAGCACGCGGTCGCCGCGTTGGATGCGCCCGCCATTCACGGCCTCGGCCAGTGTCAGGGGGATGCTGGCCGCGACGCAGTTGCCGCGTTCGGCTAAATCCCACACCACCTGATCCTCGCGAAAGCCATAGCGTTTGGTGAGTTGCTCGATGGCATGACGGCTGGCCTGGTGGGGCACGACGGCAGCCAGGGTGTCGCGTTCCCAGCCAATCTGCGCGAAAAAGCGTTCCAAGAAGCCATCGACCAGGACGGTGGCTTGGCGAAAGATGGCGCGGCCATCCATGTGAAACAGATGCATGTCGGGCGTGGTCGTGGGGTCGTTGGGATGGTGCCGCGTGCCGCCGCCGCGAATCTCGGTGGCCTCCGCACCCGAGCTATAGGTCGCAAAGGCCGTTTGCCAGATCCCGCTCGCTTCCCCTGGCGCGGCGCGGGTGATGACGGCGGCGGCGACGGCATCGCCAAAGAGCACCGCGCTCTCACGTTCGTTCGGGTTGAGCGATGGCGAATTGATCTCGCTGCTATAGATGAGCGCGGTGGTGTAGGCCCCCCCTGCGATCAGATGGGCGGCGTTATGCAGCGCGAATAGAAAGCTGAGGCAGGTCGCGTTCACGTCGAAGCACGCGCTGCGGCCCTCGGGGGCACCCAGTTCGCGTTGCACCAGGGCGGCGGTGCAAGGGATGGCCTGCTGCATCCCCGTCGACGCGCCGATGATCACATCGACCGCGTCCAGTTCCAGGCCCGCGTCGGCCAGCGCCATGCGTGCGGCGGCGGCACCCATCCCCGCTGAAGTCTCCGCCGTCACATAGCGCCGTTCGCGCACGCCCGAGGCCCGTTCGATCCACTCCGGCGGAATGCCCAGCCGTTCGCCCAGTTCGGCATTCGTCACCCGTCGCTCTGGCAGATAGGCACCGACTCCGGCGATCTTGATTGGCAGCACCATCGCTTCACCTCCGCTAGATAGGTTTAATCCACGCGTCGCACCCGGCGGCGCTTCATCCCTGGCATGCGGGTGATTTCCCCTGGCGCAACGCTGCCAACAAAGGGCTGGCAGCCATAGCGTGCCAATGTCGCGTTCAAGCTGACGATGACCGCCGCCATGCAGGTGGCCGCGTCCACCCCCGGTGCCAGCGCCAGGATGACATCTAGGTGCCCTGGTTGGTGCTGGGT
>JACDGC010000410.1 GCA_013815535.1 Ktedonobacterales bacterium | reverse complement strand
CAGATAGGCCGCCACGATGCTGGCGCGTTGCGCGGGCGTGGGGGGGCGCAAGGGATCGCGATAGTCACCCACCCGCAACGGCGTCACGGCATCCGTCCCAAAGTAGCGCAGCGCCCCAGCGAGGCGGTCCCCTGTGTAGGGATTCTGCTCATGCAGCAAGAGCCAGGCATTGTAGTGGGCATAATACATCTCGTCGCTGCCATAGTGGCTGGGGCTGCTGAGCGTGCGCGGCAGATGGGCCACCACCGTCACCGATTGCACGCCCGTCCACAGGGCCAGGGCCAGCAGCGGATAGACCATATACGCGCGTGCGCGGGGCGCGGCCAGCCACGCCCAACGTGTTCCTTGAGGCACATGGGGAGCGCTGGTGCTGCCCCACAGGGCCAAAGCGAAGAAAGCCCCAAACGCGAGCAACGTCGCCAGCGCCACCCCTGGTCCGCCGAAATGTGGCGCAGCCCCAAAACTGTTGCCTAGGTCGCTGGCCAGATTCAGCGCGAAGCATGCCCCCATGACCAACCAGACGCGCCCAGGCAGGACCAGCAGCCCTTGATGCAGGGCCAGTGCCCAGCGCCGCAGCGTTGTGCTCATGCGATGCGTATCCATTGCGCTCAGTATAGCAGCAACACGGGCGCGGCGTAACGGATGCGCTGGCACCTTCGTCTTGTGATGTGAACAGCGCACGTTCGTATGGGCAGCGGGGCACCACTTGGGGGAAGAGGTTTACCTTATGCGACCAGAAGACGTCTTGAATCCAGCCGTTCGTGCGGCACATGTCAGCCAGGCAGATTGGCAGGCGCTGGCGCGACTGCCGTGGGGCGTGCCACTCGAAGAATGGGAAGACCCCCGCCACGGGGTCGACATCATCAATCAGCGGCGCGGCCTGTCGCGCCACCCCGTCATCTTCGTGCGGGCGGGCAACCGGAAATATGCCATCAAAGAGACCAGCCCCGGCTCTGCTGCCAGCGAGATCGCCAGCTATCGCGAGATCGCGCGGCGCGGTGTGCCTTCGCTGGTGCCCATCGGCGATATCGTGGTGGCGGGTGATGCCATCCCCGCAGGCACGGTTGGGGGCATCACCCAATATGAATCGGGCGATGTGGGGTATTGCATCACCCAGCTTGCCACGCGGGTGCTGCCCCATTCCCTGCTCTATCAATATCCTTTCACCAATGATAACAAGCGGATTTTGTTGATCGCCATCGCGCGTTTGCTGGTGCTGCTGCACAGCGCGGGTGTTTATTGGGGCGACCCATCCCTGGCGAACGCGCTGGTGGACCTCAGTCGCCGCCGCTTGCTGGCCGTGTTGGCGGATGCTGAGACCGTGCAACTCTTTCCGCCGCCGCTGGGCGAGGCCATGCGCGCTGGCGACGTTGATTTCTTTGTGGAATCGCTGGAATGGCAGAGCGAAGATATCCGCCTTGCGCGCGACTTGCCCGAGGACGCGACGGTGCTGGATGAAGACGACACGACCTTCTTCCGCCAAACCTACGCGGATCTCTGGCGCACACCGCGCCGCCGCCAACTCGCGCCTGACACGGATTCGGCCCTGGAGCGGCTGAGTGGTGGCGTGTTGGGGCTGGGGTCGCTGGCGCTGCGCGCGGGCCGGGCCGGGGTGGAGGCGACGCTGCGCCCGCGCTGGTATCGTGAGCAACTGCGCGACCTCATCGGCGTGTGGATTCCCCAGGCCTATGCGCGGCGCGTCTATGATCTCATCCTCGGCCATAAATGGTTGATGAGCGAAGAGGCTGGTTATGATGTGGGGCTGGTTGCTGCCGCTGAAAACTGGCGCATGCGTTACCACGATCCACTGGTCGCGCTGCTGAACGCCTATACGCCCGACCAACCGCTCGATTTCACGCGCTATATCGCCATCATGCAATACATCTGGCAATTGTCCCAGCGTGAGCACCGCATCGTCCCCATCGAGGAGGGGGCCATCGATTATCTCTTGCCCAAAGCCAGCTAAGATGCCGCGCTGCTGCTGACGGATGCCGATGCCAAGGGGAGGGTGAACCAAAAGGTCGCGCCGTGCCCCGTGGCACTGGTGACGCCGACCTCTCCGCCGTGTGCGGCGATGATGGTGCGGCAGATGAAGAGGCCCAGGCCTAAGCCATCGATGGTTGTGCCCTCTTCTTGGCCTTCGGCCACACGGTAAAACCGTTCCCAAATGTGCGCCTGGTCTTCGTGCGTGAGGCCCCGCCCGCGATCTGCCACGCTGACACGTGCCATGGTTCCCACGCGCTCCAGGCAAACCACGACGGGGTCATGGAGATCGCTATATTTGAGCGCATTGGTCAGATAGTTCATGATGACCTGACTCACGCGATCCGCATCTGCTGTGATCATGCAGGGGATGCTCTCACCCGTAAAGGTGAGACGCCGCCGTGGGTCCAGATTGCCCGCCTCCGTGATGGCCTCATGGAGCAGCGTTAGCAGATCGCAGGGTGCGAAGCGATATGCCATTTTGCCCGATTGGATGCGCGTGGCATCCAGCAGGTCGCTCATCAAGCGCGTTTGGCGGTCGGCTTGCCCCTCGGCGCGTTCGATCAAATGGCGGATATCCGCCATACTGACCGCCTGATCGGGGGCCGCCGTTGCCACAATTGAGGCGAGGCGTTCAGCGCGGCGACTCAGCAATTGCAATGAGATTTTGATGGTGGTCATGGGTGTACGCAGTTCGTGGCTGGCAATGCTGAGGAATTCATCCATGCGCTGATTGGCGGTGCGCAGGGCTTCTTCTTTTGCCATGGCCACCGCGCGGTCGCGCAGCAGGCGCTCGCGTTCCAGCACCAGGGCGGCCAGTTTGCCCACCGCCTTGGCCAGCGTGATCTCATCGGACGTGAAGTCGTGGCTCGTGCCACCATAGTCCAGCGCCAAAATGCCCACGTGCCGCTCCGCGATTTGCAGCGACACCAGCAGCAATGTGTGGATGCCATAAGGGGCGGGGGCGGCATTCCAGGATGGTTGGGTCAGGTCGAGCACGGCGGCCCCGTCGGCAAGTAACTTTTCCGCCAGGAGGGGGTGGCGCAGATACTCACTCAGCACCGCGCCGGGGCGGCGGTCGCGCCACTCGCGTTCTTCCTGCGGGGTGATGCCCGCCACCGCTGCTGAGCGCAGCGCCCCGGTCGTGGGGTCAATGACCGTCAGGCTGGCCCGCTGGCACCCGAGCACCTGACGCATGAGTTCGATCAAATGCTGCGCCAGTTCCCCTTCCGCGCGGTCGGCTTCGGTGGTGCCCGGTAAGCACGTCATCTCTTCGGCCATCGTCAAGAGCGCGGCAAGGGAGGCGCGCGTGCGTTGCTCAAGCTGGCGGCGCTCAGTGACATCGCGGCAGACGACCACCACATCCGTGATGTTGCCAGCGCTGTCGGGCAGGGGCGCACCAGTGATGTTGATCTGGCGCACTTGGCCATCGCGTGTGCGCAGCAACATATCCAGTGCGTCGCCCGGTTGCATCGTCGCGCCCGCGAAAAGTTGCACTTGTGGCCACCGTTCGCGGGGGATGGGCTCGCCTGCGGTATCGAACAGTTCAAAGGGGGGGATGGCGGGATATTCAGCGGGTGCCTCATCTGGCACCAGCAACAAACGGCGTGCCGCGTGGTTGATCAAGGGGATCCCGCCCTGGGTGTCGATGATGAAGATGCCATCAGTGATCGCCTCGAACATGGCTTTGGTTTGTTGGGTCGCGGCTTCGGCGACGGCGCGTGCGTCTTGTTCGCGTTGCAGGGCGGCGCGCAGTTGGGTGCGTTCGGTCTCGGCGTCGTGGCGTGTTTTCGCCAGCAGTGCCTGCAACGCTGCTTCCGTCAATGTGGGGGGGGCAGGTGCTGCCGGGGCGTCGCCGAGCCGATGGGCCAAGAAGGCGTGGAGGTCAGTTTCGCTGACACGATAGCCTGCCCGCCCCAGCGAAACGCCTCGCAATTCCCCAGCGCGCAACCACCGCCGGATCGTCTCTTCATGCACGCCCAAGCGCGTGGCGATCTGGTGGGTTGAAAGATACGCTTCCATTTATCCACTTCCTTGCTGGCACGGCGTAGGGCAACATAGTGCGACGTAAGACGACATCATGATAAAGCCAGTATAGCATACTACGGGTTACGTGCAAACTCAGCTAGACTATTGGCATCATATTTGCACTATGGGGAGGCAGACGAGGACACAGTCGTCTTCGTGCAAGAGAGAACCCTAAGGAGATTCGAGATGTTTTTGCTCGCTGATGTCAACTTGCTGGCGGGTGGCCAGAACTGGCTTGCCTGGATCGTCCTTGGTGCCATTGCTGGCTTCATCACCAAGCGCCTCATTGGTGGCAGCGAAGGCTTCATCACGGAAACGGTGTTAGGAATCGTCGGTGCGGTGCTTTTCGCCGCCATTGCAGGTCTCATCTTCAACGCGAACCTGACGTTCTTCCCCTCGCTGCTGGTCGCCATCGTTGGCGCCGTGGTGGTGGTGTATGCC
>JACDGC010000409.1 GCA_013815535.1 Ktedonobacterales bacterium | reverse complement strand
CGGGGCGTGCCACTGTTGGGGCCAGGGGAATTGACGTATCGGCAAAAGCGGGGCAAGGGGGAACGCGATGCCAGCGACTGAAACGGCTAAGGGGGACGCGCCCCCAATCCGGATGTTACTCACGATGCGACAAGTGGCTCAGGCGCTCAGCCTGAGCCTTCGTTTTGCCAACACGCTGGTGCTGACGGGGCAGATCCGTTCCGTCAAGATTGGTCGCTCGCGGCGGGTGTGGGTCGCGGATTTACAAGCGTTCGTTGAGCGTCAAGCTGAGTTGAGCTAAGGTAGTATTCATGAAAAGCAAAAATGTCAAACGGCGCGGCAACCAAGAGGGCACCATCACGCAACGCAAAGATGGTCGATGGGAGGCTCGGATGAGCCTTCCTGATGGCAAGCGCAAGAGCTACTATGGCGATACTCGTGATGAAGTGCAAAAGAAGATGCGCCAAGGGCAACGAGATGTTGATGCTGGTTTGCCAATTGTTGGTGAAAAGCAAACTGTTGAGCACTTTTTGCTTTTTTGGTTAGAAAACAAACAGCACCAAGTGAAGGCTACTTCATTTGTTCGCTATTCCGTCCAGGTTCGCAAGCATGCTATACCTGGGCTTGGAAGAGTTGTTCTTTCTAAGCTAACAGCCCAGCAACTTCAATCATTTTATTCGCGTAAAGTAACGGAGGGTCTATCACCCACAACGGTTAAGCATCTGCATGTGATTTTGCACTCTGCTCTTGATGACGCCGTGCGGCTCGGTTTGATCCCTCGTAACGTAGCAGATATGGCTCGTCCTCCACGCATTGTGCATCATGAGATGCAATCAATGGATGATATGCAAGTTGCACGCTTCATTGATGCTGCTCAGCGAGATTCAGCAAATGGCGCGTTGTTCATCCTTGCTATTACCACAGGGATGCGGATAGGTGAATTAACGGGATTACGTTGGAAAGACATCGACCTTGACAAGGGAACGGTGCAGGTTCAACAAACACTTGTTTCGATGGCTGGCAAGTTGCTTTTTACTGAGCCTAAGACGCGCAAAGCGCGCCGTTCCATTCGCTTGATGAAGATAGCTATTTATGCGTTAAGAAAACAGCGCATTTGGCATCTCGAACAAGCCATGCAATTTGGGCCAGAATGGAATAAGCACGATTTGGTTTTTGCTAATTCTTCTGGCAATCCACTTGACCCTACAGCATTGCGTACCCGTTTCTTTGCCTTTCTCAAGGAAGAGTCTTTGCCTCGGATTCGTTTTCATGATTTGCGTCACACGGCGGCAACGCTCATGCTCAAGCGTGGGGTGAATGTCAAAGTCGTGTCAGAAATGTTGGGTCATGCCAACATCTCGATTACGCTTGGTGTGTATGGGCACCTGTTGCCTGATATGCAGCAAGCAGCAATTGATATTATGGATAGTTTTACTGAAGAACTATAGCGATTTTAGAAACTGTCGTCAAAACTGTCGTCAAATGTAAATGGGGTGGGCAATGCAGCAGATAGCAAACATCGCTCACCCCAGGCTGTGCCTAGCTTGCCGTTGGGGTGGGGGTGGGTTCGGGGGTCTTGCGACCGGGGAACCACCAGTTCCATTTGCCCAGCAGGCGCATCGTCGCGGGGACGAGCAGAATGCGGATGATCGAGGCATCCACCAGGACGGCGGCGGCGATGCCAAGCCCTTGTTCTTTCACCAAGGTGAGGTGTGTCAGCATAAACCCTGCGCAAACGATGATGATCATTAGTGCCGCGCTGGTGATGACCCCTGCCGTCTTTTCCAGTCCGCGGGCCACGGCGTAGCGGTTGTCGTGCGTGCGCTCCCACTCCTCGCGGATGCGGCTGAGCAAGAACACTTCGTAGTCCATCGACAGGCCGAACAAGATGCAGAAGAGCAAGATGGGCGTCGTCATTTCGATGAAGCCCTCCGATGAAAACTGCAACTGATCGCTGAAGTGGCCTTGCTGGAAGACGAAGACCAGCGCCCCATAGGCCGCCGCGACCGAGAGCACATTCATCACCACCGCCTTGATCGGCAGCAGCACCGAGCGGAACATGATCAACAGGACGATATAGGTCGCGATGAAAATGAAGATCAGCGCATGGGGAAAGTTGCCATACAAGTAGCCTGCCAGGTCGATGCTGACCGCCTGCAAGCCGCCAACCTTGATGGCAAAGAGCGCGGATGGCTCTAGTTTGCGCAGATCGTTCACGAGCGCTTTGCTGTCAGCGGAATCGCTCTTGGCCGTGGAGGTGATGGAGATGAGCGTCGTGTCACCGTTGGTGGTGGAGGCCACCAACTGGGCCAATTGCGGATTTTGTTGGTAGGCGGGCGTTCCAAAGACCGCTGCGGCTTGCTCGCAAGAAAGTTGCGAGCTGGTGATCAACGCTTGCACATTGGCGATGTGGGGCAAGGCCGCCATGCGCCCCGTCAATTGGCACAGGTTGTGGATGTTGTCGGGTTGCAAGATGGGCGAACCATCGCGTGTTTGCACCACGACAATGGTGGGGTTCGCTTGCTCGGCGGGGAATTGCTGCGCCAGAATGTCGGTGCCATGCCGGACCTCATTGGTGGGGGGCAGCACATCCGTGCCAGGGAGCCCCAGCGCCAGCGAGAAGAGTGGCGAGGTGAGCACTGCCAAGAAGATCAGCACAGCCGTGACCACCAGCCAGGGGCGGGCCATCACGCCCATTGCCCAACGCTGCCAAAAGCCAGCGCGCTCGGCATCGGCGCCCACCACATTCGCCCGCTTCCAGGGCCGGGGGATGCGCTGAGCGAAGACGCGCGGACCCAGCAAGCTCAGCACCGCAGGCACCAGTGTCAACGCGCCCAGCACCGCCGTGCCCACTACGACCGCGCCACCGATAGCCATGCTCGTCATGAAGGGCAAACCCACCAGTGCCAGCCCGCTAAAGCCAATTAAGACGGTCAATCCCGAAAAGAGGATCGCCTCGCCCGAGGTGGCCGTTGTGACGGCGATGGCGTCAGCAATGGCACGTCCGGCGTGCAGTTCGTCGCGGAAACGCCGCACGATGAAGAGGGAATAGTCGATGCTGAGGCCCAGGCCAATGACCGAGGCAATGTTGACGACATAGATCGACATCTCGGTATTTTGCGAGATGAGGAAGATGATCGCCAGGGTGATCGGGATGGCCAGCAAGGCCAGTCCCAACGGGATGGCTGCCGCCAGCAATGTGCCAAAGACGAAGAGTAAGGCCACACCCGCAACGGGGAGCGTCAGTTCCTCGGCCTGGGCGAGATCGGTCTTGGTGAGATTGTTGATCTGATCAAAGACCGCTGGCTCCCCTGCAATATAGGCTTTTGCTGGCCCGCCCGTCGGGAGAATGCTGCGCAAGCCCCCTGCCGTGTTTTCCGCATCGGAACTGCTGGCATTGATTTCAAGGGTGACATAGGTCGTGCGGCCATCTTGGCCGACGGTGCCAGGTGTCACCTTGGCCACGCGCGGGAAGCGCTGCGCTGCGCTGGTGAACTGTTGGAGCTCCGCCTGATAGGTGGTGTCACTCACCGCCGTATCTGGCGACTGAAACACGACCTGGAGAGTCGGCAGCGGCGTAGTGAATTTTTGACCGATGATATCTCCCGCATTGATAGATTCACTGCCACTCCACGAGAAGCCGCCAGAGCTGAGATTTTTTGTCACTTGGGCGCTGAAGGGGAGGCTCCCCAGCAAAATCACCGCCCAAAAGGCGATGATGACCCAACGAATGCGTACGATGAAATAGCCATAGCGCATGCCGAAACCGGGGCGTGCGGGCACAGTGGGGGGGGGATCCATCGGCGCGCGCACCGCGTTGGTTGCATCATGCTGCACGGCTGCATCCTCAGGAATAATCGTTGCCATGGTGACGTATCATTTCCCTTCTGCCAAACAGTGTGGAAGAGACGAATGGGTGATGCCGCTGAGCTGTTGTCCGTCAGCCCTATTCAGTTATAGGTCGGCCAAAAGCTCGGCTACAGCATAGCCGCTGTGCCAGATGGACTCTCTCTTGCGCGCATGCTGCTCTCTCCTGATTGTAGCGAATGGAAGGGTCGCAATGTTACATCTCCTGAAGAATGGTTCATATTTGACAAAATGGTGGATAATGGCAGCAGCGGTTGTCTGAGATTTGCTATACTATCCATAGGATTCTATAACTTTTGTCGGGGATAGCATCAATGTTGACCGAGCAGCCGTTGGATCACCGTCGCCTGTGGGCCGCGCAGCGCGACGTCGCACATCTGCGGCTGCTTGGGCAGACGCAACCGCTGGTCATCCAATCACGTTTCATGTGCTTGCACGGCGCGGGGCCAACCATCACCGAGATCGATGGCTGCATTGGGTGGCTGGTCGATCTGCGGGCGCAAGGTGGGCAGAGCGCGCGGGTGCAAATTTATGGCGTCGCGCGCCCACCTGCCGAGCGTCACGTGGTGATGTCGCCCCCCACCGAACCCAAAGCCTTGCGCGTGCGCGTCGCCGCTGCCCTGCCAGATGTGCTGGTGGAGCGC
>JACDGC010000408.1 GCA_013815535.1 Ktedonobacterales bacterium | reverse complement strand
CCAGCGTATACATCAACAGCCCAGGGGCCGCCAGACGCAAGATGTGATGGCGACGCAGGGTGTTGGCCATGGCCAACATGCGATCTTCCATGGTAGGCGGGTGGGTAGCACGTATTTTCATCATCCCTTGCCGCCTTCATCGGGCAGGTTGGCGGGGGTGGGTGGCACGCGCGGCTGCGGACTGGTGGGGGAATCATCCTCCACGAAGTCCACCATATGCAATGTGCGACGGCGACGGTCGGCATGGCTGATGCTGATCGCGTTCGTGATCGCTTGCACGAGTTGCCAGGGATTCAACGGTTTTTTGAGATAAAAATCTGCCCCCGACAGGGTGCCAATGGTTTCGTCGCGCTCCTGCACCCGCGCCGTCAGCATGATGATGGGCAGATCGGCGGTTTCGGGGTCGCCGCGCAGCGCACGCACCACCTGATAGCCATCCAGTTGGGGCATCCCCACATCCACCACGACCGCAATGGGCTGTTCGCGCATGCAAAGGTCGATGCCATCCGCGCCGTTCTGAGCGGTAATGACCTCATAGCCACCGATATGCTTCAGCGACATGCTGACGACATCCACGATATAGGGGTCGTCATCGATCACCAGGATCTTGGGTGGCGCTTCAGTCATGAACAGCAACCTTTCCGCAACTTGAAGAGGGCACGCAAAAAGGCGTCATGCGACACACAGCATCCTTCTCTACACGCAGCGATTGTATGCCCTTCCAGCCAACCTGTCAAGCATAAACCACCGCGCGTTCGAACCCTTTATAGGGACTTTTGGGCAAGCTAATGGTCCTACATACCTATTAGGCATTCATGTCACTCAGTCGCACTGAGAACATCCCGCACCATCCGCAAGAGCTTGCATAATACAGCACGAAGGACTGGGAAGAGGCGCAGCCAACAGCCTAGGCACGGGTAAGCTACCGCACCAACCTACGCGGCTGGCGATGAGACATCACCCACCCCACCGCCCCCACGCCCAACACACCACCCACCAGCAGCACAGCCACTGGCACCCGCGTCACTGGCCGATGCTGCGGCACAGGCGCGGCCAGCACCGCCCGCAGATGCTCGATGGCATCATCCGCCTTGGCCAGGGTAAAGCGTGGCAAGAATTCGTGGGCCACGGCACGGTTCAGCGCGATGTCAGCGTCGCGCTCGGCGGTGGGGACGGCAGGCGTCAGGGCCGCATCGGCGATCTCGATGAAATTCAGCAGGGCGGTCGGCACCTGATGTGCCGCTTGCAGCACCGCGCTGATCGTCAGATGCTCGATCTGATTGGTGTTGTGGGGCGCGCCAACATACTCCGCGTGCAGCCCCGACACCCCCCACAGCGCAGCGACGGATGAACCACGCCGCACCCGATATTGCCACATCGTCGCCACATTGTAGCGGCTCCACACGGAATGCGGAAAGAGGGGACGCTGCACCACCGGCACCCAACGCGTCGTCCCACTGACAAGCTGCTGCCACAAAAACAGCGCGCGGGCCGTTGATGAAAAGCGCGGCACGACCGTGAATACCGGCGCGGCAACGCCCGACCGCACCGCCGCCACGCTCAGCCGCAACAGATCGCAGGTGGCGGCCAGCGCGGTGTCACCTGTGGGGTCTTCTTGCAGGGCGCAAAAGCGCGCGAAAGCCCGCCCCAGCAAGCGCACATATGCCGTGTAGTCTGGCTGGGCCAGCCGCGCCACCGCTGCGTATTCCGTCAACCCCGCTGCGTGCATTGCGAGTGACTGCACATCCCAAAAATCGCTGGGGATGTGCGACCCAGCCACCCCCACAATCGTCGCCATGTCCTGGGCATAGCGCGCCAGCGTCGCCTCCGTCACCGTGCCACGCGCCAACCGTTCCGCATGCCGCCGCGTGCCCGTGGACCCCAACACGCCCGCCGCGCTGAGGCCGAGCGCGTGAAGGGCCGCGATGGCCGCTGTTGCATTCGCGTGCATGGTGCTTACCCCCCGCTGTGCTACTTCTACGCCTGATCCTCGCCACGGTGCATCGCTTGCAGCGCGGCGAGTTCCGCCTTGCCACGCGCTTCCAGAGCGGCTTCCCACGTCTTTGCCAATGGTTCCAGGCGCTCCACTAACTGTTGCGCGATGAAATAGTTGCGATACCATTTGTGGTCGGCGGGCACGATGCACCAGGGGGCATGCTTGGTGGCACATTTGCCCACCGCGTCGGCATAGGCTTCCTCATAGTCGTGCCACAGTTCGCGTTCTTTCCAATCCGTGGCCGAAAGCTTCCACGCTTTGCTGCGGTCATCCTCACGGGCCAGTAACCGCCGCTTTTGCTCAGCCTTCGAGAGATGCAAAAAGAACTTAAAGATGATCGTCCCATTCTGGGCCAGCAGTTGCTCGAAATGGTTGATCTGGTCATAGCGCGCTTCCCACACCTCGCGCGGCACCAGTTTGTGGACACGCGCCACCAGCACGTCCTCATAATGCGACCGATTAAAGATGTGCAGCATCCCCAAAGCGGGCGTCCGCGCGTGGATGCGCCAGAGGAAGTCATGGGCCACTTCATCGGGCGTCGGCTGCTTGAAGCTCCACACGTGGCAACCCACCGGATTCACCGCCGACATCACATGCTTGATGGTGCCATCTTTCCCGGCGGTATCCATCCCTTGCAGCACGATCAAAACGCTCTGCTTGCCAGCGGCATAGAGCAACTCTTGCAGCAGCACCAAGCGCTTTTCCAGTTTGGTCTGGGCAGCGGCAGCGTCCTTTTGCTTGATGTCGCCAGTATCCGCCGTGTCATAGTCATTAAGATCGATGTTCGCTGGCTCACTGATGATGCGGTGATTACTCATGGGGTGACTCCTCGCTCAGATTTTTAGCATGGGGATGAAATGATCGGCGGGCGGCAGCGGGCCAATCGCCGCCAACCGCAGCGCTTCGGTGCGGAAGAGGCGCTGCGCGAGAGCCTGCACCCCCTCGGGCGTCACCGCGTCGATACCCGCCAGAATCTCTTCGACCGTGCGCGTCTTCCCCAGCAACGTCATCTGCGAGCCCAGCCACCCCGCCACGCTATAGGTATCTTCCAGCCCAATGACAAAGCGGCCATGGGTATAATCCTTCAATCGCTGCAACTCCGCCGCGCTGGGCGGCGCTTGGGTGAGGCGACGCAGCTCCGCCAGCACGGCATAGAGCGCGGCATCGACACGCTCGGGGTCACAGCCAATGTAGATCTCCATAAAGCCCGTCTCGTAATAGCTGGTGGTCGAGCTGCCGATGTCATAGGCCAGCCCCTGCTCTTCGCGGATGGTCTGAAAGAGGCGCGAACTCATGCCCTCGCCCAGCATGCCATTGAGCAACGCCAGCGTGTCGTGGTCAGGGTCATCATGGCGCAACGCGGGGACGGCCAGCAACAAGCTCACCTGCTCGGTGGGCCGCTGGGTGATGTTGAGGTATGGGCCTTGCTCGGGCGTCACCACTGGTCGCCACGCGGGTGGTTCCCCCACTGGCAGGTCGCCCAGGCGCGCCGTCAGATCGCGCACCACATCCGCGTGCGCCACATCGCCAGCCACGCTCACGACCAGATTCGCGGGCACATAGTGAGCGCGCAGATAGTCCAACATCTGCCCCCGCGTGATGGCGCGCAGCGAGGCGGGCGTCCCCACCACCTCGCGCCCTAGCCCCGTATCCGGGTAGAGGATCTCGTCCAGCAACACATGCACCCAATCCGAAGGCGAATCCTTATACATATTCAGCTCTTCTTGGATGACGCGCCGTTCTTTCTCGATCTCTTCTGGCGCGAAGAGCGGCGCGCGAATGAGATCCGTCAGCACATCAAAGGCGCGCTCACGATGGTCGCTGCTGATCTTGATGCTGTAATCCGTCGTCTCTTTCCCTGTGCCCCCATTGAAATCGCCCCCCAGGTTTTCCACCGCCTCTGACACGCTGCGCGCCGTGGGATAGCGGCGCGTCCCCTTGAAAAGCATATGCTCGATGAAGTGGCTAATGCCCGCTTCCGTCGCGCGTTCATAACGCGACCCCACGCGCACGTAATACATCACCGTCACCGAATGCAGATAGGGCATCGGCGCGGTGAGGATGGTAATTCCATTGGGGAGGGTGCTCTGTTCGACATTCATGGCGGTGTCCTATGCGTAGCGGCGGCCCCAGCCCTCGCAGCCTCCCCGTCTGGTGGCATAGGGTGGAGGGGCTGAAGGTAGGTGGGGCCGTCCCGTTTCTCCTGATTATACGCCCAAAAGGCGACCTATTGCCGCCCATCACCCCACCGCGCTATACTGGGGGAGACATACCGCGATTTTCGTTCAAACGAGGTTGACGCATCCCCCATGACTGAACTGGTCATCAAACCCAAGAATTCCCCCACCAATCCGCGTGGGCGCGTGCATACCATTCACTATGAACTTAGCTATCTGCACAAGGGCACCATCGATCCCACCGCGCCCGTGGTCGTGTTGCTGCACGGCTTCCCTGGCGATGCGACGGTGTGGGGGCCAGTGATGGATGCCATCACGAAATACCCCGTCATCGCTTTCGATCTGCTCGGCTTTGGCGAATC
>JACDGC010000013.1 GCA_013815535.1 Ktedonobacterales bacterium | reverse complement strand
CCGTAGCACTCTGTGACCACGGCCACATCCTCCCTCAGCACGCTGTGCGTTATCTAACCTTTATAGGTCATGACGCGGCCCCACAAACTCTTCGTGCCCCAGAGGCCCGTGCGCAGGCATTCCAATTGGACGATCTGGCTGTGATCCACAAAGAGATTCACTTCGGCACCATAGTGCTTGATGTACCAGGCAAAGACCTCGGGGTCAGCCGCCTCGAACATCACTTTTTCCAGACCCAACGCGCTGATAATTTTCGCCACCACATCCATGCGCCAGGTCGCGACGTTTTCGGTGATGCCTTCCGATTCGATCATGATCATATAGGCCCCGGCGTCGAGGAACCGCCGCGCCTGCTCGATGGCCCACGTCACATCGCGGGTGCCCTCGGCGGCTAATTCCTCCGTGGTTGTCGCGCCGCCCGCGCCGAATTGGATGCCCACCTCTGGTTTGGCCTTCAGCCCGGCCTGCTGCACTTTTTCGACCAACCGCAGCCAGTCATCCACCGGGATGGTGATGAAGCCGCTGGAAATTTCGATGATGTCAAAGCCCACGTCGCGGCAGGTGTCGATGTAGCGCGTGACGGCTTCGGCGCCTTGCCCCAAGACGCGCTCGATGAAGCCACCCGTGGAAACCAACACGTTATGGCGATGCGCCAGTTCGATGATGGCCCGCAGTTGTGGTGCGGGCAGCAAGGTGAACGAGCCCCCCGCGAATTTCAGCGAATCGACGTAGTCTCCCATCGTGGCCAGCACATCTTCCAGATAGTGCTGGCCCATTGGTGTGTAATATGGGCCGCGAATCTCCGTCAGGCCATGGGTGCGCGGTTTGGTGGCGCGCTCATTCATTCGGATGAAGGGGAAGGCAGAAGTCGTCATGGGATGGGGTCCTTTCCTCGTGTTAGTGGGCGGCGTGCTCAGCAGCGCCCAAGACTGTGGTGAGATCACGCACGCTGATCTCTTCCAGGTTCGCTATCAGCGCGATGAGCGACGCGGTGGTCGTTGAGCCGACGAATGGTTCCGCCAGACCAGTGAATTTTGCCGCTGCCTGCTCCCAGGTGCAGGGCCGCGTGTAAAAACCCGCGTAGTCGGCCTTCTCGATGCGGAACTCCCGGCCATCAGTGAGTTGGATGGAAATATGGCAGGGCATTTCGGCGGGAAAGCGGCGGCTGAGCGCTGCATTGGGGCGAATGGTGATGGCGCGCAGCAGGTGCTGCACGTCATCGCGCACGATGCGCTCTGGTGCGTACTGGGCTGGCGTCACTTCGCCATCCAACAGGGCGACGGCCAGCATATAGGGCAGGCTGTGATCAGCCTCTTCTTTGGTGTGGATGTGGCGCTTGTCGCCTTCTTCGCCGCCGCCAATGATGTCGAACGCCACGTCGAAGGTATCAACGGTGACGTGCGCGATGTTCGCTGGCTGGATGTTGCCCCTCGCGCGCAGTTCCAAGATGCCTTCGAGGGCTGATTGTGAATGGAACTCAGCATTGTATTTTTTGATGCTTGTACGCTGCACGATCTCTAGGTCTTCGCGTGACCAATCTAGCTGGAACGGTCCGGTGATGGCATCCATCAGGCCCTTGTTGCCCTCGAACACCGCTTCGGGGCCAGTCATGCCGCGCAGCGCCAGAAAAGCGGCGTGGGTAGCGACGAACACCGTGTTGGGGTAGGCCATGCCTTTCCACTGCGAGAGGTTGCCGGTGCGGGTGACGCGCAGCGCGTTTTGCGCCGTGCCGCTGATGGCGATGGCGTTGGCCATCTGCCGCGTATCGCATCCCAGCGCCTTTGCCACCCCTGCCGCCGCCGCGTAGGCTCCCTGCGTGGTGTGATCGAAGCCCTTCGCGCGCACCGGGGCGACATCTGAGAGGCGGCACTGCACCTGATAGGCCAGGGCGAGGGCCGTCATCAGATCCTTGCCTGTTCCCCCAGCATATTCACACGCCGCGAGGACGCCCCCCAAGTTATCACTGGGATGACACGTTTCCCCTTGGGCGAGATAGCTGTCATTGAAATCGAGGTAGCGCACCAGGGCCGCGTTATACAGGGCCGCTCGATCCGGGGCGGTCTTGCCCCCACCAATGAGCGTGGTCAACGGATTGCCGCCAAAGTCGGCCAGTTGAGCGCGCAAGATGGCGATGGGCGGCCCTGCTTGCGCGCCGAGCGCACACCCCAGCGCGTCGAGAATGCGGATCTTGATGTGGTGCCGTGCCTCAACCGAGAGATCGGTATATGTGCTCTGCACGGCAAAAGTGGCCAGGTTCTGAACATCAGTCATTGGGTGCTGTCCTTTTTGCTTGACGATGAATCGTAGTGATCCTCCTGCGCTCATGCACAGGCAGACGGAGGCACCTGGCCAGGTTGCTGTTTCTCCCTCACACTGCCAAGTATAGCGGCAAAACCTTGATGCGTCCAACACCCATTTGCGATGATGATGATATCATTAAGGCATCACCTAAAGGAGCATGAGCACTTGTGGAAATGCAGCAACTCACCTATTTTCTGGCGGCGGCACAGACGCAAAACTTTCGCAAAGCCGCTGAGCAATGCCTGGTTGCCCAATCCGCTTTGAGTCGCCAAATTGCCGCGCTGGAGCAGGAACTCGGCACGGCCCTTTTCACACGCATCAAGAAGCGCGTCACCTTGACCACGGCGGGTCAGGACTTCGCGCGGTATGTGCGTGGCGCGCTGGATCAGTTGCAAGAGGGGCAGCAATGGCTGGCCGAGATGCATGCCGGTCGGCGGGGCACCATTCGGCTAGGCTGCATCGAATCATTGGCGACCGCAGCCTTGCCGGCACTCTTTGCGCGGTTTCACGCGCAATTCCCGCAGGTGCAGTTGAAGGTGCTGGTGAACCATACGGATGAGGTCGTCAGCGCGGTGGAACGAGGCGAAATCGAGTTGGGGTTGATCCTCGATCCCCATGTGCGGTCAGAATTGTTGATCACGCGCGAACTCTTTCGCCAACCATTGCACCTGCTGATGTCGGTGCGTCATCGCTTTGCACGGCAAGGGATGACCACCTGCACGCTGGAACAGATCGCGGCGGAGCCGCTGATCGTCCTCGATGCCACATCGCGCATGGGGCAGATTACCCAGCGCATCTTCGCGCAGCGTAATCTGCCCCTGCGTCCCCTGGTGGAGATCGAATCGGTGGAAGGTCTGAAAGAGATGGTTCAGCAAAACCTGGGCGTCACCTTGACCCTGCCCGCGCTGATGCGTCCAGCGCAGATTGGGGGCGACTTCGTGTTGGTGCCGATCAGTGACGTTGCCGAAGAGTTCAGCTTCGCGCTGGTCTACCGCCGGGTCGGGGCGATTTCGCCCGTCGCGCGGGGCTTCATCAACGCCATTGCGCAGTCCGTTTGATAGTGTTGCTGGCGCAGTTGGTTACGCCGCCGCGACGATGCCAAGCTGCTGCATCAGGCCCAGGTCATCCCGCGTGGCCCAATGCTCGGCGATGCGGCCATTGGCCATGCGAAAGATGTGGATGTGTTGCACCTGATATGGTTTGCCCGTTGGCGGATGCGTGTTGAGCATGCCACCTTCAATGGGAATGGCCGGAACGCCCTGGTGCGTCCCGCTCACCAGCAGGCGGCATACCACCTTGTCACCCTCGGCAATGATATCTTCGATGCGATATTCACGGTCGGGGAAAGCGGTGTGAAGGCTGGCCAGCACAAGCTGCAAGCCTTCACGCCCTGGTGGGGGTTTGCGGCTTGCCTGTGTGGTCTGCCCCCCATGATTGATCGCATCTGGTGACCAAAAATCGAGGGTTGCCAGGGGATCAGCGCTTTCAGATGCTTGCCAGAGCCTTATTGTCTTCGGTTTCCATGGTCGTCCTCCTTGCTGGGTGGGCACCGTCGCCCACCGCAGGGTGAATGCGGTATCGCTAGCGTGATGCAGGCGCGGATGGTGCCCCCGCTCCCAATTGACGCATCATTCCGGGGATGTCCCAGACGTGCCACAGGTCGTGCCCACGCCCCTCCACCACACGGATGAAATGCATGTGCGCGACGCTCACCGCCCTGCCAGTGGGGGGCAGCCCTTGCAAGGGTCCCAGGTGCGTGCCCGTCATGGTGGAGCGAAATGCCACGGTGTCGCCATCGCTCAGGATGGTGTGCACAGTGAAACGCAGGTCGGGGAAGGCGGTGCGCAGCCGCGTGGTCACTTCGCGCAGATGCGCTTGAAAGTCGGTGCCTGGTGGCTCCTGGTGATCGACCCCATCCGCAGCGGTCAACTGGCTGATGGCATCGAGATCGCCCTGGTTGAAGACGCGCTCCAAGAAGTCGAGCGCCACTTGCTGGTTCCGTTCGTTCATAGTAAATCTCCATTCAATGTAGTGGAACTACATCCACTAAACATATGGTAGAATGGATACATGGAGAAAGTCAAGCCCACCTTGACGCATCGGCAACGTCAAGCGCAAGCCACGCGCACCCTGATCATTGATGCTGCACGTAAACTCTTTTTGCAGCAGGGCTATGTCGCCACCACGATCGATGCTATCGGCACCGAAGCTGGTGTCGCGGTGAGCACGGTGTACGCGATTTTTCGCAACAAACGGGGGATTTTGGGAGCCATCCGCGAAGCATGGCATCAGACATCGGGGCAGCGCGAACTCTTTCAAGATGCGATGGAGGCGAGCGATCCATGCCAGCGGCTGGCCTTGATGGCACATGCCACCCGTCGCCAGTGGGAAACCGGCGCGGAGATGACGGCGATCTATCAGGCAGCGGCATCTGCCGACCCCGAAGCCGCTGATGAGCTCGCCACGGCGCTGCGCGGGCGACGCACCGGGCTGAAACGCTTCATAGACGCCTGCGCGCCAGATTTGCGCCAGGATATGAGCGCGGAGCAATTGCTTGCCATCCTGTTCGCACTGACGCTCCCGCAACTCTACGAAGAATTGGTGCAAACTTCTGGGTGGTCGCCACATGCCTATGAGGAGTGGCTGACCGAGACGTTGCAACGCCAATTGCTTGCCCCATAGAGGACGGTAGGGAAGCCGTCGATTCCCGCAAACATTACCCCGTCGCATTTCTGCGAAGGGGAGAGGGAAGCATAGCCAAAGATGCGCTTTCCCCTCCCCACCTTTGGCTATGCTTCAGACCGCAGCGGTGCTGGTGCGTGAGCGACTTCATCTGGTCGCATTCCAAAATCTGTGAGTTGTTGCCAAGGCTGCCATGCCTGGCTAGGGTAGCCCGCTGAGCGCACAATCCCTTGCGCATCGACGTAACAATAGAATGGCGTGTTCAATAAGCCAATCGTATAAAATGTTTGATTCTCTGGCAGGGGGGCGAAGTAAACGGGCTGGGTAATATGAAATTCCTCCATATAGGCTAACGTGGCTTCGCGGTGGTTGCCACTGATGAAGGTGAACGTCAAGCCAGCGCGTTGCGCTTGCTCGGCAGTCTGCAATAATTCGGGCATCGCGCCACGGCAGCGCAAGCACGTTGTATCGAAGAATGTTCGCAGGTGCGGCAGGCGCTGCCGCCTGCTACTCATCCTCGGCGGGTTCAATCGCTGTCTGCGCCACAGCGCTGGGCTGGCGTTGCGTCAGTGCTTCCTTCCGGACCGTTTGTAAAACCCGGAGCGCGATTGCATGTTCCTCAAATCCTATGGAGGTCGCGGCCATGACTTGCGCGTAAAGATACTCCCAAGCGTCGGCAATTGAAAAAAGCGGGAAGGCATCGGAGCCATAGCCAGCAGCCACAAACAACGCATGAACCGTGAGTGGTGTGCATTGCGCCAAGCGGATCAAATGAGCAGGATCAGGGGCCGCATTATTGGCAAACCAGCGATAGACTGTGAGATACTCGATTCCCGTTAAATCCGAGATTTGGGCAGGGTTAAGCGGTGGGCGCTGTTCCCACATAAAATTCGCCAATAATTGCCCAAATGCTGAATATTCTTGCAGCGCTTTCCAACGAAATGTTGCCATCATCGTCCCTCTTTCTCATGGTACGCATTTGCACCATCAGTATATGCTCATATCGTGTTTCCGTCAAATATGAGTGAATCATCCATATTTTATGCAATCCGCTTTTTTGATAGAGCATCCGAAATGATCTCATTGGCTCTATTTTAGAGATATCTATCAGAAGTGCATGATACGCAATATTGATCTATCTCGTGGTCCGTCAGTCATTTGCGATGTATCTGAATAAAATCGCAAAGGTTCTCACTAGAGACTTGATGAAATATGCTATACTTGAAGTAAGAGGGATTACTTCAGGTTCGTTACTGTCGCCTTTCCAGGGCGATTCTCCGCCGGTATCCTTGCCATGATGCATGATTCTTCCAAAGAAAGAAGATACTACCTATAGTGTCAATAACGTGTGGCAGTATCAGTTATTCGTGTTCACGATGTTTCCTGCTGCATTATTGGATATTCCAGCATACGTAGACAAGCATTGAAGAAGAGTCGCATAATTTCTATGGTTTCTATCGTATGTGATATATCGTTACTCTGATATTAATATTATTGCATAGAAGAGTGTTATTCTACTAAGGTATCACTTTGCCGAAAATCTGGTATAATAGCAAACAGAAATGATGCGCTTCTGTCTTAGGGATGCTGATCTGAAACGGCATCGACGCTCTGGAGGAAATATGTCACGCGAAGACCACACCGTTGCGATTCGCCATATCCCAGCATCGCGCGTCGATATGGCGATCGCTGCATGGCTCCATGCCAAGACCCAGCACTCGCATAGCGACGAAACCCATCGGGCCTACGAGGCCACCCTCACGCGTTTCCGTTCCTTGTTGCTGAGCACGGGGCTGGATCTCGATGCCAGCGATCCACAGGTGGTTGAACAACAGGTGCTCAGCGATGCGCAGACCCCCAGCACTGAGCGCCCCATGCTCATCAACCAGGTCCTAGAGCGGAATATAGCGGCCCTCGCGCTGGCGGCTCAAGGGTTCGCTGCCACGCCATCGGTGGTCCAGGGCCACAGTCAAGTGCCCTCTCCAAATACCCATAATGTCCGTTTAGCGATTTTGTCTTCCTTTTATACGTATGCCCTGCGTCAAGGACTGCTCCACGGAGCCAATCCACTTGATCGGGTCGAGCGTGTCAAGACCCAGGCCTATGCCCAGGCACACGGACTTCACCAGGAACACCTTGTTAGCAAGCTTACGGCAATTGATCGTACGACTCTGGCGGGGCAGCGCGATTATGCCTTGCTGATCATTGGTCTATACACAGGACGACGTCTTTCCGAGTTGGCCGGGATGTCCCGCGAACATGTCGTGCTCCGCAAAGCAACCCTCGAAATCGTGTGGCCACGGGTCAAGGGGGGCCGTACAATGCGTGACACCATGGCCCGCCGTGGGGCCCAGGCCCTCCCAGCCCAAGCCTTGATGGCCTGGCTCACCTGCATCGAGACGCTGCCAGAAGATGTCGCGACCGCGCTCCCGGTGACCTACACAGGGGAGCAGCCCATCTGGATCAGTCTGGCGCGGAATGGCACATATGGCCACCGACTCTCGTTGCAGGCAATTAGCGCCATCTGCGCCAGTCGGTTGGGTACGAGCAAGGTGCATACCTTGCGCCATACTTTTGCTCGTGCGCTCGAAGATGCGGGAGCGAAGGTGAGCGAGATCCAGGCGAGGTTAGGTCACGCCAGCCTGGACACCACATCACGCTATCTGGCTCAACTGCGCGCCGACGAGAATCCGCATCTCGCCAAACTCACCGCACTGTATGGGCTGAAGGACCATGTGGCGGACGAAGATGAATGAGCCGCCGATCTTGCGGCAGACACGCCATGAAGCACATTTGGCACCCGAGCCTAGGCATTATTCCCCATCTTTCAGGTCGTGAGCCAACGCTCAGCCCATTCAGAAAATGACGAGTGTATGACACGGGTCGTAACCATAGCTGATGGCATGCAAAGCCTCGCGAACACGGCGCACTGGGCTGCCGAACACGCTGTGGGATCACAGAGTACGCTGCATATGGCATATGCGATCAGGGGAGTAATGACAAGGTATATCATTACTCCCTCACCTCTAATCGGTGAATTAGGGTCATTGAAGTTCATGCACCCTCTCACTGGACACGAAAAAATCCATGTTGTGTGAGGGCGGCGTCACGCTCAGCTGTCGATTTGCGCACGCTGCAAATGACCACTGTAGTCGATGTATACCGCTTTCCATTCGGTAAAAAACTCAAGGGCCCCCAGTCCGGCTTCGCGGTGCCCGTTGCCCGTGCCACGGGTACCCCCGAAGGGCAGCTGAATCTCCGCGCCAATGGTGCCCGCATTGATATACACGATGCCCGTGGTCATGTCGCGGATGGCGGTTTGCGCCCGATTGATATCCTGCGTGAAGATGGCGCTGGAAAGGCCATAGGGTGTGTGGTTATTCACCGCGATGGCCTCCGCAAGCGAACCAATCTCGATGATGGAAAGGACTGGGCCAAAGATTTCTTCCTGAGCGACACGCATCGTCGGGGTGACATCAGTGAGTAACGTCGGACGATAGAAGTTGCCCTGTGCCAGATCACCTTCGGTGGCGAAATCGCCACCAGTGAGCAAGCGTGCACCTTCCTGATGGGCGACCGCCATATAGCTGTGGATGCGCTCACGCTGGGTGGCATTGATGACCGGGCCGACATCTGTGGTCGGTTCCAGGCCGTGACCCAGTCGCAACTGCGCGACGCGAGCCAGCAGCCGCTGTTCCACCTCCGCGCGCACTTGGCGATGCACGATCAATCGGCTGCACGCGGTGCAACGCTGCCCAGTGGTACCAAATGCGCTCCAGACGATGCCATCAATGGCGAGGTCGAGATCAGCGTCATCCATCACGATGATCGCGTTCTTGCCGCCGAGTTCCAGGGTGACGCGCTTGAGTTGCTGCGCGGCCTCCACATTGATGAGTCGTCCCACGGCATTCGAGCCCGTGAAGGAAACACCCGCCACATCCGCATGGCGTACCAGCGGCATGCCGACCTCGGCACCGCCACAGACGAGGTTGAGGACACCAGGGGGCAACCCGGCATCATTGAAGGCCTCGACCAGACTGATCGACGAGAAAGGCGTATCTGGCGCGGGCTTGAGGACGAGCGTATTGCCCGCGATGAGGGCCGCCATCGTTTTCCAGGCGGGGATCGCCATGGGAAAGTTCCAGGGGGTAATGCACGCGATGACACCGAGGGGATCATGCAGCCCCAGCGCCGCTTTATTGGGCAATTCCGAGGGCACCACCACGCCAAAGAGGCGGCGACCCTCGCCGGCCATGTAATAGGCCATGTCGATGGCTTCCTGCACATCGCCACGCGCCTCCACCAGCACTTTGCCCATCTCGCGGGTCATTTGCTGTGCCAGGGCTTCTTTGCGCTCTTCCAATAAACGTCCGACGCGGTAGAGGATCTCGCCCCGTTTCGGTGCGGGTGTTTTGCGCCAACTGTCGCAGGCATCCTTGGCGCTTTGCACCGCGCGCTCAGCGTCAGCCTGACCAGAGTCGGGGACATAGCCAAGCAATTCACCGTTGGCGGGATCGCGGTTGGCGATGACGCGGCCATCTGCCGCTGGAACCCAGGCACCACCAATATAGTTGTGGTAGGTAGGAACACTCGCATCATTGGTGGGCATGACTTTTTCTCCTTATCGGCTCGGATGGTGATGAAACCGCGTAAGCGCATCATAACATACCGCCTATGCCGAGGATTGCACACCCGCTGTGTTACACTGCAAAGAAATCGCATCGAGGGGGGGGCGACCTAGTGAACCAGCCGCTAGCTGAGGCGCTTGAGGCGGGGTATACCCTGCCGACCGAGTGGTACATCCGTGATGAGTATTTCCAGCGCGAACAACACCGCGTCTTTCGGCGCACGTGGCAATATGTTGGGCTTCTGGAGCAGGTGGCAAAAACAGGGGATTTTTTCACGGTACAATTCGGCACCACGTCGCTCATCATTGTGCGCGAGACGGAGACGACCTTGCATGCCTTTGCCAATGTCTGCCGTCATCGTGGTTCGCAACTCATTGATGGCGACAGTGGCACCTGCACGACGCTGCAATGCCGCTATCACGCCTGGACATATCGCCTGGATGGCTCGCTGCTCAAGGCTCCGGGGATGGCCGACGAGCCAGACTTTCACCCTGATCAGTTTGCGCTCGCTGCCGTCGCGGTGGATACGTGGGGGCCATTCATCTTCGTGAATCTCGACGCACATGCCACGCCTTTGCAAAGCCTCTTGGGGGAATTACCCACCTTGGTCAAGCAAACGGGTCTGGCGTTGGGTGACATCAGGCGACGTATCAGACGCACGTTAGAGATTCAGGCAAATTGGAAAGTCGTCGTTGATAACTATCTGGAATGCTATCATTGCCCAGTCGCGCATCCCGCCTTCTGCGATCTGATCGATATCAACGACTACCATGTGACGGAATACGACTCCTTTTCCACACAAACCGGCGCGCTGAAAAAATCCGCGAAACGGGGGAAAGGGAAGCATGGCTATGATGCCAGCCAGGGCGTGACCGATGGCTTTTACGCCTATTTGTGGCCGAATTTCACCCTCAACATCTATCCTGGCCCAGGCAACGTCTCCCTGAACCTGTTCGTGCCGCTTGATACTCACCGCACCCTTGCCATCTATGATTACTGCTTCGCGGATGCGGTGAGCGACCGTGATGTCGCGGATTTCGTGCGATTCATCGATCAAGTGCAAGATGAAGATACCGTGCTGTGCGAAGCCGTGCAGCGTGGCATGCGCTCTGGTTTTTTCGAGCAAGGGAAATTGATGCTATCTCGCGAACGCGCCCTGCGTCATTTCCAACACTTGGTCTATCAGAGCGTTTCAGACGAGTAGAGGTTGAGCAAGTGCGCATTGCGACCCCAAGCAACCACCCTATTTTTCTTTTGGCTGTCATATATGCTATCTTCACAGCAGAGGAGGCGACATCATGACCCACTATGCTCGGCGCGTGGCAACATTTGGCACGACGATCTTCGCGGAGATCAACCAATTGGCAGCGCAGTATGGCGCAATCAATTTGGGTCAGGGCAAGCCTGATTGGGAGCCTCCGGAGGAAATCATCGCCGATTTCATGGAGACGCTCCATGGCGGAGGTTTCAACCAGTACGCGCCCGCGAATGGCCTGCCTGCGTTGCAGCAAGCGATAGCCGCCCACCAACACCGTTTCTATCAGCATGTGGTTGACCCCACGCGCGGAGTCGTCGTCACCGCAGGAGCCACCGAAGCCATTTTCGCCGCTATTCTCGGCCTCACCGATCCCGGTGATGAAGTCATCGTCATCGAACCATTCTTTGATTCCTATGTGCCCAATATCCTCATGGCCCATGCAATACCCGTCTATGTCCCCTTACATCCCCCCACCTGGACACTTGATCTCGATGAATTGGCTGCCGCCATCACGCCGCGCACGCGTGCCATCCTGCACAATTCGCCCCATAATCCCACTGGGCATATCTTCACCGCCCAGGAGATGCAGGGGATCGCGTCGCTCTGCCAGGAGCATGATCTGATCGCTATCAGCGACGAAGTCTACGAGCATCTGTATTTTGATGATGCGCGGCACATCCCACTCACCACAGTGCCGGGGATGGCCGAACGGACCATCACCATCGGCAGCGCCGGGAAGATCTTTAGCGCGACCGGCTGGAAGGTCGGGTGGGCATGCGGTGCACCGGAGATCATGGAGGGGGTGGCACGGGCGCACCAATTCATCACGTTCGCGGCGAATCATCCCACTCAGCACGCTATTGCGACCGCATTGATGCTACCAGACAGCTATTTCGCGTCGTATCGCCAGATGTATGCTGCCAAGCGCGACCTGTTCATGCAGTTGCTCGGTGAGGCGGGTTTCACCTATCATATCCCCAGCGGCAGCTATTTCATTTTGGCGGAATATCGTGCTCATTTTAGCGGCGCCCCCGATGATTTTTCACGGTGGCTGGTGGAGCGGGCTGGCGTCGCAGCAGTGCCCATTCCTACCTTCTTTTCAGCAGAACACGCGCATCTGGCCGATGGCTACATTCGCTTCGCGTTCTGCAAAAGCGATGATCTATTACGTCAGGCAGGCGCACGCTTGGCACAATTGCGCGCATGATGCTAGGGCACCACGCCTCGCTGACATAATCCCCTGTTCGGGTAAAGACTCAGGTCGCGCGGCAGGTCGCGTTCCAACAGGGCGGTGGCGATGACATGATACTGCCTGGTCGCCTCCGCATCGCCGTGCGCCACGGCGTTTTCCCACAACCGGAAGTAGCGTTCGCGCGCGAAGAAGGGGATCTGCTCCTCGACGATACATGGCAGGCGCTGGGTCAGATCGGTAGTAAGACGGTCCGCCACAAGGCGATGCTGGGCGAGGGCGATCAGGGTGGTTGTCGCGGTGATATCCAGAGAGATGACTTCGCGGGCGTCGGCCAGGTCGAGCGCAACGGCGCGCCCGACCTCAAACTCTTGGAATGCCGCTTCTTGCTCGTGCAAGCCATGCAGGCATAGCCCCAGTGCCAGGTGACGGCGCAACGCGGCGCGGAGGCGTGGCAGGCATGCTCTGCTGGTAGAGGACGCACGCTGCGGCGAAGGCATCTGACGCACGGCCCATGATGATGAGCGTGATGCTCAATCCCCACAGCACGACAGTGAAAAAGGTGAAAACATTCTCACGGGCGATTTGCAGGGAGGTGCGCGTGGTTTTGGTCGGCAGGGTATTGCCGAGTCCCTGGCGCATGCGCCCCGCAGCTTCGGCCCCGGTCAGCCCGACGGGCGGTGCCGCCGCATCTATCGCGTGTAATGGGGTCATGCCGCCTCTTTCTCTGCTGCCCTTGGTTGGTGACTCAGCGCCATCTTTAGGTGGTGCGACCCGCGACCTGGGGTGGCCGTCCAGCACGGAGGGCATTCAAGATGACCACGACATCGATGCCTTCCTGCAAGAGTGCCCCCGCCGCTGGCTCGATGAACCCCAACGCCGCGAAGATCATGGCGATGCCGCTCAAGCCCATCCCCACCCAAATGCCTTGGCGGGCGATATGCATCACCCAACGCCCCAGCCGGATGACGCTGGCGATCCGCAGAATGTCGGTCGAGAGTAAGACCGCATCGGCGGCAGAGGACGCGGCGGTGAGGCCCTGAGTCCCCACCGCGATGCCCACTGAAGCGGAGGCCAGGGCAGGCGCGTCATTCACGCCATCGCCGACCATCAGCACATGGCGCTTGGCGGCGACCAATGCACGAATCGTCGCGACTTTATCCCCCGGCAAACAATTCGCCACGACGCGATCCATCTGCGCCAGGGTGCCGATGCGTTGGGCCACCAGCTCACCATCACCCGTGAGGAGGATGGTCTCGGTGATGCCCGCCGCCTTCAGCTCCGGGGAAAGACGGGCAAGATCGGGGCGCGGCAGATCGGCCAACACGAGTAAACCGACCACCGCGCCATCCACCAGGATGAAACTGCCGATTTCGCCCTGGGCGACGCAGCGTTCACGTGCCGTCACCAGGCTTGGTGGCAGCGCGACCCCCAGATGCTTCATGAAGGTGCGATTGCCCACCGCGACCTGCCGCGTGGTGTTCGCGCCAGGGAACGTGACCATCCCTTGCACGCCTTTGCCAAAGACTTCGTGGACATCGCTCGCGGTCCCCAAAGAGAGGGAGCGGGTCTGGGCGGCTTCGACCACCGCTTTCGCCAAGACATGCGCGGAAAATTGTTCGATGGTGGCGATCAGGGGTAAGAGATCCGCTTCAGTGAGGGCCGCGCCAGCGAGCGTGGTGATGGCTTTGAGTTGGGGGATGCCCATGGTGAGCGTCCCCGTCTTATCAAAGACGGCGACATCCGCTTCGCCGAGTTGCTCCATCGCGCCGCCGCTTTTGACGATGACGCCCTGCTTGGCCGCGCGGTTGATGCCCGACATGATGGCGATGGGCGTCGCCAAGATCAACGGACACGGCGTGGCGACCACCAGCACCGCCAGCGCGTAGATGCTATCGCGTGAGATCAGCCAGGCTAACCCCGCCAGCACCAGGGTAAAGATGGTGAAGCCGACGCTATATGTATCGGCCAAGCGATTGATGGGGGCTTTATTCTCCTGCGCTTCCTGCATCAACTCCAGGATCTTAGCATATTGGCTATCCGCCGCGCGATGGAGCGCCAGCACATCCAGCACGCCATCCAGGTTGACACTGCCCGAGAGCGTCTGCATGCCCACGTCTTTGCGCACGGGGACGGGTTCGCCCGTGAGATCCGCCTCGCTGACATCGGAGGAACCCGCGATGACCACGCCATCGACGGGGATGAGTTCGCCCGGTTTAATGACGATGTGCATCCCCACGGCAACCGCGTCAGCGCTGATATCGCGGAGCTGCTGCCCCTCACGCACATGGGCAAAGCGGGGCGCGCGTTCCGCCAGGGCGGCGAGGCTGGTGCGTGCCCGTTGCAAGGCAAAGGTTTCGAGGGCTTCACCGCCGGAAAGCATGAGGACGATGATGGCCCCAGCCAGATATTGGCCGAGGATGAGCGAGCCAATGATCGCCAGTGCCGCGATGAAATCGACCCCAAATTCACGACGGCGCACCTGTTGAAGCAGTTCCCAGCCGATTCGCACCGTGCCGACCAGGACAATCAGCAGCAATGGCCAGCGGGCGGCATTTGGCTGCCGGGCGAGCCACAGACCCAAGCTGACGGCCAGCAACAAGATCGTGCCGCTCGGGACGGGATAGGCCCTGACGAATGCCACAAGCCTGCGCCCCCACCGCTGGAATGGTGTGGGAGTTGGTGGCGTGGGCACTGGTGGCAGGTCTGCCACTGATGGTGGCGGGCGAGCTTGTATCATCATCGTATCCTCGTTCGTGAACTCTCTCGCATCTGCGGATTCTTCACCGTGTCGCACGATACAAAATCTTGATGTGGTGTGTTGGCAATACGCTGAGGCGCACCAGAGCGTCCAGACCCATAAGGGTGCGTCTTCCCTAGAGATTGGACAACCGCTTGGTCATGATCGCATCACAGTTGCACCTGTTTCCATCACAAACACGAGACAAAATCGGCTTTCTCGATGCGCTCTTTGAAACGCTGGGCAAAGCGGGCCGCAGGTGCCCCATCGATCAGCCCATGATTGATGCTCAGGGTGATGCTGAGATAGTCACGAATGACCATCTCCCCAGCTACGATGCCTGGTTTCATGGCGATACCCCCTACGGTCACATCCAGAGCATGGTCGTTGAGCGGAATGCCCCAACCACCGCCTTTGCCAAACATGCCCACGGCGGTTAAGCCGACGGTCCCGCCATAGTGCTTTTGGAGTGGCGGGAACATGTGGCGCAGCCAGCAGAAAAGTGCCCAACCGACGCGAATCACCACCATTGGCAGCAAGCGCAACCACGACGCAGCGGAGAACCCTGCCCATACCTGCGTCGCTTGCCCCATTTGGGCCGCGCGGATCTCGTCGTGAATTGCTCGAAATGTTTTGGTATTGGCGGCACGAATGATAGCGATGATCGGTTGCGACTGTCCATCAATTTCCCGCTCAATCGGCAGCGCCACATCGACGGAATCGAACAGGGTGAGGTGGCGGCTGCCTTTGCGGCAAGCCTGTAAGGAGGTATCCTCCCCTACCGTATAGGCGAAACACGTCAGGATGAAGGCGGTGAACGACAACGACTCGCCTGTTGCCATCCGGTGCGCTTGCAACAAACCACGTGCTGTGGTGACATCAACTTCAAACAGGCCATGGATCATGGGTTTACGTTGGACGGATGGATACATCATCGCCAGGATGCGCCGGAGCTTTGGATAAGGCATGACACGATACGGCTTGTTCATATTGGTCCTTTTCTAGCTGGTTCAACCTCAG
Organism: Ktedonobacterales bacterium; assembly: GCA_013815535.1. Taxonomy (GTDB): domain Bacteria; phylum Chloroflexota; class Ktedonobacteria; order Ktedonobacterales; family JACDGC01; genus JACDGC01. The sequence goes on along the minus strand of JACDGC010000013.1, from coordinate 5,570 downwards.
CCCAGACGGCTCCCGATGAGACGACCTAACCCAAAGGTGACTGCGGCGGCAGCCAGCCCCAGCCCCACTTGGCGCGTGCAGGTCTGCCACAGGGGCGTGCCCGTCGTGACACTGATGCTCGCGCCAATGGCTACCAGCCCGATCACGCTGGCGAGCATACTCAGGGCGATGATCACGGGGCCTGTGCCAAAGATGAAGGGGATCACCGGCACCAACGCCCCGAGAGTGAAGAGCAGGAACGAGGTGCCCGCCGCCACCAGCGCTGACCCGCCCAGTTCCTTGGGGTCCAGCCCGAGCTCTTCGCGGGCCAGGGTATCGAGTGCCTGGTCGGGTTGGGCGATGAGTTGCGCCGCCAAGCGTTGGGCGGTCGCGGCATCAAGCCCCTTCGCCTGATAGATCATGGCGAGTTCTTCCTGCTCATCCGCCGGGGATTGCTCCAATTCGGCGCGCTCAACGGCGATCTGGCGGGCGGCGAGTTCGCGGGCACTCTGCACCGAGAGCCATTCGCCAATCGCCATCGAGCAGCCGCCTGCCAACAGGCCCGCAAGCCCAGTCAGCAAGACGACATGCCCCGCCGGGTTGGCCCCGGCAATGCCCATCACCAGGCTCATGTTGGAGGTCAGGCCATCGCTCGCCCCCAGGACGGCGGCGCGCAGCGCATTGCCGCCCGTGCCACGATGCCGCCCCTCTAACTGTGCCAGCAGGGGACCATTCAGCGCCCCGGGTGCCCCCTGCATGGCGCGGAAGAGCCGCGCATGTCCGCGTTCTGACTGGGGCAGGGTGGTCGCGCTGGCATCCGGTTGTGCCGCATAGCTCAGGGTGGCGCGTTCTTCGGCGGCCATGACCGAGGGCAACACCGCCGCGATGCCAAAGCGCCATGCCAGCCACGCCAAGATCCGCATGCGAGGGCCAGGCGTTATGGGGGCGACCGTCGCCCCAGCTTGGCGGAGTTGCTCTGCCCAGCGATCGGCGTGCTGTTGTTCCATCGCGGCCATGCGGCGCAACACCGCCGCCATCGGCGCATCGGCGGCCTGCTCAGCGAGGGTGCGATAGAGCCACGCCGTTTCCCCTTCCTCCTGATAGTTAGCTCGCACATGGGGGTCAAGCTGGGTAGTGAACATAATGCGTCTCCTGTCTGAGCCGTTGCCGCATGGCGTGTGACCGTCGCCATGTCACAATTACCAAATATAGCTGCTGGAAATCACAGAGGCATCACAAAAGGTGGGATCACATCAGATGGCCGGAAAACAGCTACACCAGTTTCGCCCTGCTGGCGGGCGTTGGCACCGAGGGGATCTGCTCCGATGGATGCACGATCAGCATCGGGGTCGGCAAATGATGGAGCAGGTCGAGGGTGACGCTGCCTTCGCGCAATTGTGCCAAACCTATCGCCCCATGCGTGGCGATGGCCAGCAGATCGGTCTGAAACTCCTGCGCTACGGCGGTGATATGTTCCGCCACATCGCCCCAGGCGATATTTTCTGACATCGCGACCCCCTGGCCCTCGACGATGGGGCGCAGATGGGCGAAGTATGCCTGCGTTTCCGCCACCTGCCCGCGCTCGGCGGGGATGGCCCCCTGGTGCGTGGGCAGCACCCGCATGACGCGAATCACCCCATGGACCTGGGCCGCCAGCCGTATGGCAGGGACGACGACCGCTTCGGCCAGGGGCGTCCCATCCAGCGGGATGAGGATGGTGAAGGGTTCATCGCGTCCGAGTGGTGGGAAATGAGGTGCATCACGATGGATGATGATGGTGGGCACCGGGGCATCGCGCATCACGGCCTCGGCGACGCTGCCCAAAAAGAAGTGCGTCATCCCTGTGCGGGTGTGGCTGGCCAGCACGATGAAGTCGACCTGGCGTTCCTGCGCAACCTGGCAGATATCGTTAGCAACGGTCCCGCCCATTTGAGTGAGGGTGGTGACTTGAAGGTCAGCGAGTTCGTGTCGCGCCGCCACCTGCGCGAGATATTGCTCGCCCCCTGCGATAGCCGACTGAAAGGCTGATTCGGTGACGGGGGGCGCGAAGCCTGTGGCATCATACGCGACCGAGCTGGCCGTGATGATGTTGAGCAAGGTCAGCGACGCTGGCCCTGTTGCGCGGCGCAGCAGTCTGGCAGCCGAGCCAATCGCCCGCTCGGCCAGCGGCGAACCGTCTAGTGGTACTAAGATATGCATATGCTGCTCCTCGATTGTGGTGTGACCTCGCCCATGGGTGAATCATCAATGCGGGGAATTGCTCTCCCCCGGCAGTTCCCCGCGTCAGAGCAGGGTGGCCATGGTAGGTTGTTTCTTATAAGCAGGGGCGAACGTTTGGCCGCCTGTGTAGGTCATCGCGACCTCGCAATGCAGAGGGATGGCGTTAGCGGTCACTGTGACATGCAGCACGGTAACGACCTATGGGGGAACCAGCGCAACCCTGGTACGGGAGTCGTGGGAAGGGGAAGCTCCCAGCAAGGGGGAAGCACGAACCAGCGAGCAGCCTCACACCTCGATTGGGTGGTGAAAATGTCCGGTGTCACGATGCGTTGCGTGCAATGCGAGCACCTGCATGGATGGTGCCAACCACTGGCACCGCGATCAACCATGAGGCACGGATCGAAGATTGAGAGGCGATTGTGATGGCGTTGCTGGGCGGTGTTCGCGCTGATGCAACCATGCCGCTAAGCATGACGCTCGTATCTCGCCACCCGCTCTTCCTGGCTCATCATCCGTTGGCAAAAACGCGGCCTGTCCCCAGCCGCCTTCAAGGGCCTCATCTCATCGCGCAGGCACCGAGTCGTTCCATCTGAAGCGGTCGCGGCGCTGATGCGGCGGATATGCGCGCCAATTGCCGATGCCCATCGACGACCATGCGTGCAAGTTGGCGTTCTTTGTGCGGCTAGCCGTGGTGCTCACCACGGGTGTACTGGTCCCCACATCCCTGTTGATCTCCCGCAGGGCCATCGTGAGCAGCGTTTTCCCCCTGATCTTTGTTGGGCGTTTGTGTGCTCCACTCCCCCGCACCGCGAACGCGCTCTATCAACGTGAACCATCGCCTTCCCGTGCCGGATTTCGTCATGCTGCGTCCCCCTGATAGATACGCTGATACGTGGCATCAGAACACGGATACCATACCGTTTCTGTGCTTTTTCCTCGTTCTATCGTCTGCCCGCCTAGCACCAAGGAATACCCCCGATGTCCCCCACCCATGAACTCCACGTCATCTTTGGCACTGGTCCGCTGGATAAGTCACGGTGCCGCGCCCATCCGTGAGCCAATCGTGAGGTAAACCACCAAATACAAGATGTCCTTGTGACCGCGTAGGGTTTCAATTGGTACAGGAACGAATCCGCTAGAAGCACCCGGCAACGCCATGCAACCATATCAGCACAAGGAGCTACCCCATGACAAATCCCCAACCAGGCACCACCACGAGCGCACCACATGCCGAGAAGCATCAAGAATGGCACGTCCTGGGAAATGAATTGGCCAGCACGGTCAAAACGCTACTGCACGAGAGCAATGTGCGGCGCATCATCATCAAGCATGACGGGCAGACCGCCCTCGAAATCCCATTGACCGTCGGCGTCATCGGGACCCTCCTGGCACCCTGGCTGGCCGCCGTCGGCGCAATGGGCGCGCTGCTCGCCCACTTCACCATCGAGGTCGTCCGCACCGACACGCCCGCGGAAACGCCTGGGGTGGTGCCGCACAATGCTGAAGGAGATCACCATGGCACTTGATGTCACCCCCGTCCCGCACGAGCAAGTCGTGCCCACCGCGCTCCCCATCACACTAGCGCCAGCGCCCCATGCGCCGCAGAAATTCAGTCGGCGGCGGATCTTCGCGCTCGCTGGTGCCGGGACGGTGGTCCTGGTCGTCGGGGGCGGCGTCTGGCGCGCCGCTGACCAAGGGGTCTTTAGCACCGGCGAAGGCCCCGCCTATGCCCCCTGGTCCGATTGGCGCGCGGCGACGGCGGGTCCGCTCAATCTGGTGCGTGCCGCCATCCTCGCGGCCAATGCCCACAACACGCAGCCCTGGCTCTTTCGCGTCACCGACACCCGTATCGATGTCTTCGCCGATCTCAGTCGGCGCATCACCTTGACCGACCCATTCTTGAGCGAGATGCATATCGGGCTGGGTTGCGCCATCGAAAATATGGTGCTGACTGCCCCCGCGAATGGGTATGCTCCTCTGGTGACACTGCTGCCCGATGCCACGGATGCCACCCATATCGCCCGCATCGATCTGACCCCCGCCACCACGAACGCCTCGGCGCTCTACCAGGCCATCCCGCATCGCCACACCAATCGCTATCCCTATGATACGAAGCGTCTGGTCACGCAACCTACACTAGATGCCCTGAGCGCCCTCAACGCCGATGCCCAGGTTCGCATCCTGTGGTTCGTCGGTGCCAACCAGCACAAACAGGTGGGCGATCTCATGAACGCCGCCGCGCATGCCTTCGTCGCCGACAAGGTGATGAATACGGATGATAACATCTGGTATCGCGCCACCTGGCAAGAACTGCAACAGCACCGCGACGGCATCACCCTCGACGCGGCGGGGTTGTCCGATTTCACCCGCGTCTTGGGCAAGATGCTGCCGCCGGAGTCGCTCGACCAGCAGAACAGCTATTTCCTCTCTGGGGTGGCATCCCAGGTGAGCACCGCTGGGGCCTTTGGCATCTTGGCGGTACCCAATAAGCGCGATGACGCGCAGCGGATGGCGGCGGGTCGCCTGTGGCAGCGTATGCATCTGTGGTCAACGACCCAGGGTGTGGCGATGCAGCCGCTCAACCAGATGACCGAGCTGGCCGACCGCGAAGTGGTGCTCGGCACCCCCCCGCGCTTTGGCACCGCCCTCACGGATCTCGTCGGTGATTCGGCCTGGCAGGCGCTTTTCAGCTTCCGGCTGGGCTATGCCACGCAAACCGCCTTCCTCAGCCCACGCCGCGCCTTGAACGATGTGCTCAAACCCTAGCACCCGCAGTGAAGGTTGATGCAGGCGCATGGCTCCCTGGCGAATAGCGGGTTCATCGGGAGCCAGCGACCCGCTCGGCGTCGGTGACAAGACCAATCAGGTCTCGCAGATACGCTCCCCTCCGCAGGGGTGAAAGGCCCTTCATGAGCATCCCGAAGATGGCGCTCTGGTTATCGCTCATCGCAGCCATATTGGTGGTGATTGCGAGTGCCGCAGGCATCGTGAGCACAGATACCTACGTGCGCGAAACGTCCTCCGGGGCGATTCAGGGGATGAGTCAGGATATCGTGAATCTGGTCGCAGTCACGATCCTCCTCATCTCGGCGTATTTTGTCAATCGCGGCTCAATCAAAGCATTCCTGGTGTGGAGCGGCGTCCTCATCTATTTGGTGTATACCTACACCATCTATGCATTTGCTGTCCACTATAACCGCTTGTTTCTCCTGTATGTGGCGATTCTGGGGTTGTCTTTGTATGCCCTGGTCGTCACCGTGGTCACCCCCCATCTTGATCGGCTGGCCCCCATCGTTGCGCTCACGACCAAAGCGAGACCAGTGAGCGTGTTTTTTGGAGTGGTCGCCCTCTTGTTTTATGGGCAATGGCTC
>JACDGC010000407.1 GCA_013815535.1 Ktedonobacterales bacterium | reverse complement strand
CCTCAGGCTTGATCGGCGGTTTGGGCTTCGCACCCTCAGCCAACATCGGCAATGATGTCTCGATCTTCGAGGCCGTGCATGGTTCCGCACCGAAATACGCAGGCAAAGATTCGATCAACCCAACCGCGTTGATCATGTCCGCCGTGATGATGTTGCGCCACCTGGGCGAGTTTGAGGCCGCGCTCAACATCGAGCACGCGGTGCTGGTGACGATGGAGTCTGGCATCCGCACGCGCGACGTCCAGGGCGATGAGGGCGCGGTGGGCACCAACGCCTTCACCGATACCATCATTGGCAACTTGGGCAAGCGGGCACAGGGTTGGAGCGTGCGGGAGTATCATCCCATCAAGCTGCCGCAGGTCTCGACCGCCGAGGATTTCGTGCACGTGCAGACGCGCCGCGTCGAAGGTATGGATGTCTTTTTGGAATCAGCGCTGACACCCGAAGAGATTGGCAAGAGCCTGATCGACCTCGCCGAGGGCACACCGCTGCACCTGAAGATGATCTCGAACCGTGGCACCAAGGTCTTCCCCGCCATGGGCGCGATGACGGATTGCGTTGACCAGCACCGCTGCCGTTTCATCATGAACGATGCCGAGGGCGACATGGATGACGCTGCCGCACTGGACCTGCTGGCACGCATCGCCCGACAACACCGCTGGATGCATATCGAGAAGCTGCTCAACTTCGACGGCAAGAAAGCCTATTCGATGGCCCAGGGCGAAGACTAGGGTTCAAATAGCGTCATTCCCCCTGCTCATCCGATCAGGGGGATTTCTTTGTTCATTCCTGGTATAGGAGTGCGACGGGGAAGGCACTCAGCACGTCGGCCTCATCCAGCCCCGGCACGCCATCGTGCTCGGCAACGGTCAGCATCGCCCCGGTAAAGGCCTCCCGATAGGTGCGGCCCGCATAGTCGTCGGGGAGCGTCAGCCAAGTGGTGCGCCAAATGTCACGGCCCAGCGGCGGGGTCGTCGTGCCGTCGGTGAGTTTGCACACCAGACGCGGCACGACGGCGATCAGGCTGGTTGATCCGTGCTCGCGCGCGAAGGCACAGACATGTTGCCAACAGTCGCCCCGCGCTTCGATGGCGCGATAATTGCCCGCACCAAACAGATCGGGCTGGTTGCGCCGCAGTTCCAGCGCGATCAGGGCGACGTAGAGTTTGATGCGGCCATCCGTGTCGCCAGCTAACAGTTCGCGGCACAGCGCGGTGCCATCGTCGCCAGCATCACGTCGCCGCGCGGTGAGGTCGGCGAGGGCCTGCTGCCGAGCGCCATAATCAACGGGGCGGCGGTTGTCTGGGTCGACCAGGGCCAGTTCCCACAGTTCGCTCCCCTGATAGAAGTCGGGCACGCCAGGTGCCGTCAGCTTCAGCAGCGTTTGCGAGAGGGCGTTGAACTGGCCAAAATAGGCGACACGCTGAGCGAACGGGACGAAGTCAGCCAGGAAGGCATTGTCAGCGCCAGGCTGTAAGAGCGCGTCGATGAAGGTCCCCAAGGCGGCAGTGTAGGTCGGATTAGGCGTCACCCAACTGGAATGCTCTTTGCCTTCTTGCACGGCTTTTTCCATATATTGCGCCACACGGTCGCGCAACGCCTGATGCGCGGCAACGGATGGGGTGCCAACAGGCCAAATGCCGATGAGGGTTTGGTAGAGCAGATATTCGTCATTGCGCGCGGGCATGCGCTCACCGTCGAGGTCCTGGTGCACGGCGTCATTTAGCACGCGCCAGCGTTCCACAGCGGCAGCCCATTCACCCGGCATTTCCGAGAGGACGTTGATGCGCGCCCGCACATCTTCGCTGCGCTTGGTGTCGTGAGTGGAGGTCCCCAGCAGCGCGTGCGGCCAGTTGCGTCGCCGTGCCAGATTTTGCTCGTGAAAGAGCGAGACCGACGCACCAAATTGTTCGGGGTTGCCGCCCACCTCATTCAGCGACACCAAGCGGTTATAGAGATAGAAAGCGGTGTCTTCCAGGCTTTTCGCCATGATCGGCCCCGTCACCTGCTGAAACTTCATCACGAAGGCGACGACGGCCCCGCGATCATCCTCGTGGAAGCGGTCGATGTTGTCGAGCAGCAGGGTATCCTTGATGAAGTCAAAGATGCCCTCAGCCAGGGTGACATTATGTCGCTTCGCCGCCGCGATGGCCGTCTGGATGTAGTGGCGGTCGCGCTCGCTGATGATGCGATCCTCGGTGGTGTAGGTGCGATACACCTGCAAGTACGTGATGACTTCATACAGCGCGTCGATGAGGTTATTCAGCGTGTAATCGCGATAGCGCCGGTTGCGCTCGGTGATGCGTTCGAGTTGATGACCCAGCGCGTTGATCTCGCTGATGAGCGCCCCGGTCATGATGCGTCGCTTAGAGCGACTGACAAGGGTAGCATAGTCGTCATTTTGCCCCGTGAAGCGGCGATAGAGTTCGGTGAAGTCGCGCTCATTCTCACGCGCCACGAAGATGTCGTTGACGCCGTTCATGAAATCATAGCCGGTGGTGCCATAGACGGGCCAGTCGCGTGGCAACGGCTCGCGCTCCGAGAGGATCTTTTCCACGACGACATAAAGGGGCCAGTCGGTGGGGCCGTCGCGGCGCGTCGTCAGCGTCTCGCGCCAGGTGGCGACGGTTTCATCCACTTGGGTGCGCAGGGCATCAGCCTCCGGCCCTTCGGCAGGGTGGTCGCGCAGCCAGCCATCAGCTGCGTCTTGCACATAGCGCTGCTGCAACTGCCGGAAATAGTGCGCGGGATTCCATAAGCCATCGGGGTGATCGATGCGGAGGCCTGTCACTTTGCCTTCCGCCAGCAGCCGCAGAATCAGCGCGTGCGTCGCGTCGAAGACCTGCGGAATCTCGACGCGGATCGCGCCTAGTTCGTTGATGTCGAAGAACCGCCGATAATTGATCTCTTCCGCTGCCACGCGCCAATAGGCCGTCCGATAGGATTGCTGGCTGATGAGGCGGTCCAGGGCATCATAGCTGGTGGGGTCGTTGATGTCGCCATTATAGGCCCGCACGGTTTCATCCAGCATCGCCCGCACCGCCGCGCTGTTGGCATAGAGCGTCGCGATGCGCCGCTTGACCACCTCTTTTTCGCGGTAGCGCTCGGCGATGCGCGTGGGCTCGGTCTCCTCCGGAGGAGGTAAATGATCGAGCGAGGTGCTGATGCTTTCGAGTTCCTGCACGTCATCGTGGTCCGCGCCCAACTGCTCGCGCAGATCCGCCAGGCGAAAGGCCAGCAATTCGCGGTAGGTGTGGGGCGCGATGGGCAGGCGCTGGGTGCCATAGACCGTCAGATAGAACGCCCCCGTATCAAAGCTGAGTTGCAGCGCGCCGTTTTCCAGTGCTTGCCCATATTGCTCGCCCAGGATCGGCAGCAGCACCTTATTCTCGATCTCGGTCTTGATGGGGTGCCAATCGATATCGAAAAAAGTGGCGAATTGCGAGCTTGGGCCATTTTCCAGCACATCCATCCACCAGGCATTGCACTCACAATGGATGCCCATGTGGTTCGGCACCGTATCCAGCAGCAGGCCCATGCCACGCCGTCGCAATTCCGCCGCCAGGGCATCGAAATCCGCCTCGCTGCCCAACTCGGGATTCAGCCGCGCCGGATCGCATATATCATAGCCATGCATGCTGCCGGGTCGCGCTTGCAGGATCGGTGAGATGTAGCATTCACTGATCCCCAGCGCATCCAGGTAGGGCACAATGGCAAGTGCGTCACGAAAGGTGAACTGTGGGTTGAATTGCAGCCGATAGGTTGCGCGTGGAATGCGCGGCTTGGGAATCAGATCGTCATTCAGCGCTGGTGTTGCCATGGTCAGTGTTCCCCTGTTGCTTGCCACTGATGGTTACGACGCTTCGGCCAGCACGGCGGGTTCCCGTGCCGCGACCGCAACCCCTAAGAGATCGCCCAGGTGGGTGAATTGTTCCCACCAGGCCAGCGCGGCCTCATCGCCATTTTCGGCGCGCGCCAAGATGTTTTGCGCGCCGCGCTGGAGCATGTCGTAATAGACGTTTTGCGCATGCCATTGCTCCACATCACCCGGCACCGCTTCGGCGACCTCAGTGGCGGTGATGAAGGTGGTCAGCCGTTCGGCATTCAGTGGGTCAGCATGAAAAGCATCAGCGATTGCCCCCAGCCGTTGCGTCATACGATATGCCAGATCGGCGCTGTTGAGCGGCAAGCCCACCAACTCTCCCTCGTGCAGCAACTGGCGCACCTCGTCGGCATTGGGTGGCTCGGCCTCGATGGCACGACGCATCCGCGCGCCCAGCGCCGTTTGGGCGGCGAAGCGCAGCACCTCAGGCATGCCCAGCCCCTGGCTTGCCAGCACCCGCAAGAGCGACACGCTGCGGTCATAAATGCCGCCGTTCAGCCCTTCGGCGTTTTCGCGTTCGTCGGCCATGATGATGTCGAGGATCTTGAGTTGCTCGTCGCGGAAGAGTTGGCTTAACGTATACAATCCCCCCGCGAAATGCGCATCCAAGATGCGCACCGTTTCTGCGAAATCGGCGCGATCAAAGGCCGCAGTGAGTTCCTCAGTCAGGGCGGCGTATTCGGC
>JACDGC010000406.1 GCA_013815535.1 Ktedonobacterales bacterium | reverse complement strand
AACACGCCGCCCCCTAACCGCCCGCCAACGCCCTGGAATGCCACGCCCGTTCCCCAACGGGCCGCAGCGCAGCCACGCCGACGAGCAAGCGGATCGCCGAATCGGTTGCTGCTTGGCATAGCCGCCGCATTGATCGTGGCATCCCTCATCATCGTGGGCATCATCGTGTTGCCGAATCTCTTCGTCACCACCGTCATCCTGAAAAGGGTGTCCCCAACCTCCACCGCCATCTGTGCCAATGTGGCCCAGTTCAAGGCAGCCAACGCGGGCAATGCCGTCGCTGCCGCCCCCTTTGCGGATGTCCCCTTCCCAGCGGGTTCGCTCAGCTATGATGGCGGCACCAAGAATGTGGGTGGCGCGACGGTGCATACCCTCCACACGTGTTCGCCGAGCCTCAATCTGGTGACCACCCGCAGTTTCTTTACCACCAATATGCCCGCGAAAGGTTGGAGCGCGTCAAGCAGCTTCCCCGCGAATGGCGATGGCAAATGTGGCGATGCTTATTGTTGGAGCAAGGGTGGCCATTTCGTTGGCCTCGACACCCCCACGAATGGCAGCGGTTACGTCGTCTATGATGTGCGCTTGGTGCCATAGTCTGACGCCAGAGGAGCTGGTGGATCACCATCGCGTGACGAGGCGCTCTCGCAAGAGGCAGTCGTCCGTGGTGAGGGTGGCATAGACGCGGTTGGTCGCGAGGGCGACAGATGGCATGTTCGGCTCGTTTCTGGTGAGATGATGGCGACCCCAGCCACAGGATGAAAACGCCCGTGGCCACGCGCCGCTGGCGCGGTGCCTCGGCTGAGAAACCACATTTGTGGTATAATGTCTCGGCATAATACCATGAAGCGTCACGCGGAGGATATGGTGGAACAGACCCTTGTCGCCAAATTGCACACGATTGAGCGGCGCTATGAAGAATTGAATCACTTGATGGCGCAGTCTGAGACGCTGTCCGATACCTCGCTGCTCGAAAAATATGGCCGCGAGCATGCTAGCCTCAGCGAAATCGTGCGTATCTATCGCGAGTGGCAAGAGGTTGACGCCGACCGCCAGGGCGCCGAAGCACTGCTGAACGAATCGGACGAGGCCATGCGCATGCTCGCCCGCGAGGAACTCGACGCGCTGCGCACCCACGCTGAAGCGCTGGAAACCGAGATGAAACTGGCCCTGCTCCCCAAAGACATCATGGATGACCGTGACGCCATCGTCACCATCCAGGCGGGCGCGGGCGGCGATGAAGCCGGTCTTTTCGCCGCCGAACTCTTTCGCATGTATCTGCGCTACGCCGACCGCCATCGCTGGTCCGCCGAGGTGCTGGACTCGAACGAGAGCGGCATCGGCGGCTATAAAGAGGTCGTGATGCAAATGCGTGGGCGCGGGGCCTATGCTCGGCTGAAGTATGAGGGTGGCACCCATCGCGTCCAGCGTGTGCCCGCCACCGAGTCCAGCGGGCGCATCCACACCTCTACGGTCAAGGTGGTCGTGCTGCCCGAAGCCGAAGACATCGAGATTCACATCGACGAAAAAGACATTCGCATCGACGTCTATCGTTCCAAGGGGCATGGCGGCCAGGGCGTCAACACCACGGACTCCGCCGTGCGCATCACGCATATCCCCACGGGCACAGTCGTCACCTGCCAGGACGAGCGCTCCAAGATCCAAAATACCGCGCGGGCCATGGGGGTGTTGCGTGCCCGCCTGTGGGACCTGGAACAACAGCGGCGCGTGCAGACGCAGGGGGCCGCGCGCCGCTCACAGGTGCAATCCGGCGACCGCAGCGAAAAGATTCGCACCTATAACTTCCCGCAGGACCGCGTGACGGACCATCGCATCAATGTGTCGCTCCACAACCTGCCAGGCGTGCTCGCGGGCGACCTGGACCCGTTCATTGATGCCCTGATCACCTCGGATCAAGCCGAGAAGTTGGCCGCGCTCTTTGGCAACGAAGTGATGGTTTAGCACGGGAGGCATGGCAACGATGGATGGCGACAACCCCACCCCCAACAACCAGGGCGCCCGTGGAGGCCGCTGGGTCTCGGATGGCGGACGCTTAGAGTGGGTGCCCGCTCGCGACCACCTCCCCCCATCCACGGGGGATGATGAGGCCGACGCCGCGACGCTGGCCGACCTGGATGCGCTGGATGAAGCCACCTGGGCCAGTGATGCCCCGCCCCTGCCCCAAGGCGCGCCCGAAACCGCCCGCGTGCGCGCCGCGCTCGCCTGGCTGCGCCGCATGCGCGACACCGAGCGCGAGATCGTGGGCGAGTTGGCCTTGATCGAGCGCGACCAATTGCGCCAGCAAGATGCCCTGCAACAAGAGATGGGCGGCCCGCGCCGCGCGCGTGGCCCCCAGCCCCCCAACCCCGTCACGGTGCAGTTGGCCGAGCATGGCGCGGGCGCCGACTGGTATGAAAGCGCCATCACCGCGCTCGAAGAAGAGGCGGATCGCTCCCCAGGCCGCGCCCTCGTCGAGTGGTATCTGTGGCTGACCACCCTACCGACCCCCACCCCCACCGACCCCCTGGCCAGCGCGCGGGCGCAGGGCGCAACCGATGCGCGCCGCCGCGCCATGCGGCATGCCGAACATCTGGCCCTGCCAGAGATGGACGACGACGAATAGCGTCGCCCTCGCATCACCCAACCCTCTCACCCGCATTGGGCACACTGCACAGCAATGGACCGCTCACCTCTTGTGGTAAACTGTGGAGAGAACGATGATGCCACCGAGGATTGGATATGACTGCAACCACCCATGCGCCCGCCGAGACGGATTATGAGATCGTCATCGGGTTGGAAGTGCATACGCAACTGTTGACTCACAGCAAGATGTTTTGCCCCTGCGCGGCGGATTACGCCGACGATGCGCCAAATTCGCACGTATGCATGATTTGCATGGGCATGCCGGGGGTGCTGCCTGTCGTCAACCAACAGGCGGTGGAATACACCCTGATGACCGGGTTGGCATTGCACTGCTCCATCCCTGAGCTGTCGAAGTTCGACCGCAAGAATTATTTCTACCCCGACCTGCCCAAAGGCTACCAGATTTCGCAATTCGATCTGCCGTTCTGCCAGGACGGCTACCTGGAAGTCGAGGTCGAGGGTGCGCTGAAGCGCATCGGCGTCACCCGCGCCCACCTGGAAGAAGACACCGGGCGACTGCTGCACCGCACCGATGCCTATGGCACTGGCTTCTCGCTGGTGGACCTCAATCGCGCAGGCATTCCCCTGCTGGAGATCGTCAGCGAACCCGACATGCGCACCGCCGAAGAAGCACGCCTCTATATGCAGAAGCTCCGGTCGATCCTCGTCTACCTGGGCGTGTCGTCGGGACGGATGGAGGAAGGCAGCCTGCGCTGCGATGCCAACATCTCTGTGCGCCCACGCGGACAAAAGAAGCTTGGCACCAAGACCGAGATCAAGAATATGAACTCGTTCCGTGCTGTACAACGGGCCCTCGAATTCGAAGCGGCCCGGCAGATCGAAGTGCTGCGCGCTGGCGGACGCATCATCCAAGAGACACGCGGCTGGGTCGAGGCCAAGGGCATCACCGTCAGCCAACGCACCAAAGAGGAAGCGAACGACTATCGCTACTTCCCCGAGCCCGACCTGCCTCCCGTCCACATCACCCGCGCCTGGATCGAAGAGATCCGCGCCAAGATGCCCGAATTGCCCGATGCGCGTCGCGAGCGCTTCATCAGTGACTATGGTCTTTCACCCTATGATGCGGCGGTGCTGACGGACGACCGTGCCTGGGCCGACTTCTTCGAAACCACCGTGGCATCCGTCACCACCGGCGACCCCACCACCCGCGCCAAGAGCGTCGCGAATTGGGTGACGGGGGACCTCGCTCGCCTGTTAAATGCCCACGGCCAAGAGATCGTCACCAGCAAACTCACGCCAGCGGGCCTCGCCGGGCTTGTCAATGCACTGGACGCGGGCACCATCTCAGGCAAGCAAGCCAAGGAATTGTTAGAACGCGCCTTCGCCACCGGTGAGCAGCCCGCCGACATCATCGCGCGCGAGGGCATCGCCCAGGTGAGCGACGTGGGCGCGCTCGAAACGGTGGCGCGCGACATCATCGCCGCCAATCCCAAAGCCGTTGAGGATTATCACAAAGGCAAAGGCGCCGCCGTGCAGTTCCTCATCGGTCAAGTGATGCGCCAAACCAAGGGTAGCGCCAAGCCCGATATCATCCAGCCCATTCTGGTGCGCTTGCTCGACGCCCTCAAAGGGTGACGGATCGAGGCCGTGCGGATGGACTGCCACACAATCCGCATGATCACCTTGTCTCGTCGAAATCACTAAGGAGACGGTGGTCATGCGGCCATCTCGGACAGGCCAGCGAGGACACCGATGCCCAAAGCGTCTTCGTTCGGGCGCGTTGCGGCACCCGGTGCGGTGCGGCTTGCAGGGGTGAGCGTCCCAGCCGAGATCTGCCGCTTTACAGGGGCCTGGGGAGCGTCGGGTCCGATTCCTCGTGGACGCGAAAGAGCGGACTGAGCGAACGCCCCTCATGCAACCGAACGATGGCATCGGCCAGCAGCGGTGCCAGCGAAACCACTTCCAACACAGGCAATCT
>JACDGC010000405.1 GCA_013815535.1 Ktedonobacterales bacterium | reverse complement strand
CACGACCGCGACCGCCAGTTCGCTGATGCCCGCCGCAATGCCGGTGATGGCCCCGGCCAGCCCGGCATTGCGAAAGCGCTCGGCATTGACCAGCGCCAACACCCCCAACACCCCCGCCACGCCCCCAGCCAAGCCACGGTTGATGGTCAGGATGGCATAGGTGTGGCTGCCAACATTGGCCGCGAAACTGCCAGCGATGGCATAAAAGACGATGGGACCAAAGAGTAGACCGAGGATGATGGCAAAGGTGACCCCATTGGCGTTGAGCGTTTGTTTTGGCATGGGCAGTGTCCTTTCGGGCGAATGGCATGCGCCACGCGAACGTGCGGGCGACCATTCTCGTCTACCATATCCCGTGCCAGGTTGGCATGTCAATGCGTTGGATCACACTGGACAAATGAGGGCGAACTCGCAGGCGGCACACTTGCGATCCTCAGGTTGCGCGGGGAAGCGGCCCGCGCGAATGCCCGCGATGGCCGCCAGCGCCTGGGCGCGCAACCGTTCTTCTTGGCGGGGCTTCAGCGTGACCGCGACGGTTTCCCCGGCGTTCAGGTGATGGTCGGTGATGGTGTCGGCCCCAGCATCCCCGCTGAGCGTGCGTTGCGCCAACACCGTCAGGTAGAGCCCCAACGTGGGATCATCATTGGCACGGCGGCGACCAAGTTGGTGCCGCACGACACGGCGCGGCCCCAGCGCGGCAGCGCCCTCCGTGCGATCCAGTTCCACGCGAACCAAGGTATCCGCGACCGTGACATCCACCACGTCGGCAAAGGCTTCGAGGGTCGTCTCGGTGGCACGCACCTGATCATAGGCCACCGCCACCGCCTGGCGACCATGGCGCAGATAGAGCGCGTCAAAAGGGTCGCGTTCCGCTTCGTGGCCTACGCTCCCCCACGCCGCCTCGAAAGCCAGCACGGCTTCCTCGGCATCGACCTGGCCGCCATTGGCCTCGCGCAGGGCCGCGCTGACCGCGCGTCGCAACCGCCAAAAGGTATTGCGGCCCCCCGCGAAATGGTAGCCATAGCGATAGGCATATTGGCGTGGACAGCGGTCATAGGTCTGCACCGCGCCACTGGTCAAGGCCTCGGGTTCGCTGAAAGCGATATCGCGCCCACTGGGGACGAAGATGGCGTCCTCCACCGCAGACGAGGCCACGGTGGCGACGGCCTCGGGCTGCACGTCACCCGCACGCAGCAACGGCGCGAGGAAGGCAGAGGGCATGCGACGCACCTTGCCATAGCGCTCCGCCCGACTGAGGATGAGGGCATCGCGTGCGCGGGTGAGGGCCACGTAAAACAAACAGGCTTCCTCGGTGTAATGGGCCGCGGCGCCATCCTCCTGCTCACCCGCCACCAGGCCCAGCGGGCGCGGGGCCGCATCGGCACGGCGGGTGGTGGGAAAATACGTCGTGGCGAGGCGCGGCAGATAGACGACGGGCCATTCCAGGCCCTTCGCGCCATGGATGGTGAGCACCTGTACCGCGCCGCTGGTGTGCTCGGCCTCCGGCGTGGTGGGGCGGTTCAAGAGCCGCACCGCGCGCAAGAACGTGACAAACCCTTCCCACCGTCGCGTCGCTGTGCGCTCGGCATCGCCCCCCGTGGTGACGGGCCGCTCTTGATCGTAACGCGCCGCCAAGGCCAGCAATTCCGCCAGATGGTGGGCAGTGCCATCCTGCCGCAGCAGGTGGGTGCGCGCCGCATCGGTCATATCAAAGCAATACAAGGCCAACGCCCGGCTGATGGTCGGCTGGAAGCGCATCTGCCCCATCGCCCGCTGCACCTGTGCAAGCGCTGCCCGCTCGGCGCGCGGCAAAGCGGCCTCCGCGCCCACATCCGCGATGGCCTGGGGAAGGCTCACCGCGCCGTCATGTTGACGGGCCAACACACGCTGCACGGTGGCCCGCGTGAAGGCGTGGGCAGGCACCCGCGCCGCACGGAGCAAGCCCCCCGCCTCGTCTGCCAGCAGATGCACGATGCCCAGCAAATCCTTCACGGCCTCATCCCCAAAGAGGTCCACCCGCGTCGTAGCCGGGATGTCTGCCCCCGCCAGCGCGGTGGCCACTTGGCGTGCCAGGGTGCGGGTGCGGCACAGCACCGCCATGTCGCCCCACGCCGTGCCCGCCGCGCTGCGCCGTGCGACATCTGCCACCAACGCCGCCACTTCCGCCGCCCCGTCAGGCGCGACAAGCAGGCGCACAACGTCAGCGGCCTCCGCACGGGTCGGCTGCAACGCCACGGCGGCAGCAGCCCCCTGCCGCAATGCGTCGGCAGCGAAGTGGTTGGCAGCGGCCACGATGGCTGGGCGCGACCGATAATTATGCGCCAAAGGGGTGATGGTCGCTTGGGGATAGTCGTGCTGAAAATGCGCGATGTTGGCGGGCGATGCACCACGAAAGCGATAGATCGCCTGATTCGCGTCGCCCACCGCCCAGATATTGCCCTCTGGCCCTGCTAGTTGGCGCAGTAACACTCCATTCGCGCGATTGATGTCTTGAAATTCATCAACCAACAGATGGGGGTAGCGCTCGCGCACCTCCGCCAGCACCTGCGGCTGCTCAGCAAAGAGGCGCACCGTCAGCCGAATGAGGTCTCCATAGTCCGCATCACCCTGCCGCTCCAATTCAGCCTGATACATCGCATACACAGCGGCGACTTCCAGCGCGCGGGCACGTGGCTCGGGGTCATCAATGGGCAGCGCCTCAGCCAAGGCACGATAGCGCGCCGGATCGGCCAGTTCATCCTTAGCGGCGCTGATGGCACCCAACAGATCGCCAAAATAATGCGTCGGCGCGGCGAGTGAGGCATAATATTGCAACGGCAACTGACTGCCCAGATCGCGCAAGACGAAGAACGCCCCGATCTCATCAACCAGGCGAAAATCAGAACGCAACCCCACCAGATGCCCATAGGCGCGCAAGATGTCTGCGCCAAAGCGGTGAAAGGTCGTGACGGTGGGAAGATCGGTTGCTGCTGACCCCAGTGCCCCACTGATGCGGTCGCGCAGTTCCCCGGCAGCCTTGCGACTGAAGGTCAACGCGAGGATCTTGCCCGGCGCGCTGCCCCGCTCGACCAGCCAGCGCACGCGGGCGACCAGGGTGCTCGTCTTGCCGGTGCCGGGACCAGCCACCACTAGCGTCGGGGCGGGAGCTGCCACGGCAATGGCCTGCGAGGCATCCAATGGCGCGGCAGGGGACGCCCCACCCATGGGTGGGGCCGCTTCTTCGGGGTTCGCGAGCAACTGAGTCAACTGACCGATGATGACCGCCTTCGAGACGGCGAAGTCCGCCGCGATGGCATCCACCGTCTGTGGGGCCGCGGTGTCGTCGCCAAGGAAGGCCGCGCGCACCAGCGCCAGCGGTGCCAGCAGTTCGGCGGCGAAGGCATTGGCTTGCCGTTCGCGGCGGCTGTGGGGGCTGTAGGCCTCGTCAGGGCGCAGCAGGGCATCTGGGTCAAGCTGCTCGAAGTCGTGCGCGACATCCGCGGTGTCGCAGTCTTCACCTGTGGTGCCAGGCGCGCGGTGCAAGCGCCAGTGCCCCAACTCATGCGCCAAGGTGAAGCGCCGCACAGGGGCACTGAGGTCGTCGCGCAGCCAGATGAGGTCGTCATCCGGGTCCAGATAGCCCATCACGCGTGGCTTGTCCGTGGGCGCGAAGGTGGCGATCTCCACCCCCAGGCTGGCAGCAAGGGCAGCGACATCCAGCGTGCGTCGCTGCGTCTGGTTGCGCTGCTCAGCAGCCAGCACACGCGCCGCCATTCGCGCCCCGGTCATCTCATCCATCGCTGCCCTCGCCTTGTGTCGTAGCCTTCATTATACCATATTGCGACGGTCGCTTGATCGCACAGAATGCGCTAGCGCACGCATTCGCACGCCGCATAACCAAGGTCGGTGAGCAAGACGATGGCCGCTGGATGAACCGCCGAACATGCTGTGCCATGCCAAAGACAGCCGACCACAGCAGAGCGTCGCTCGCCAGGGTATGCGATTTGCACGCGCGATCCGATCCCATGCGCGTACAAACATCGTCCCCACGAGACGGTCTTCGATCCGATTTCTCAGCGAAAGAGGCGCACCCGCACAGGGTTCTTTGGCCACCTGGCAGCCGCTTGCACCATTTTACGCATCCCAACCCAAACGGGCGCGCCAGCGCGCGACCCAGCGATGAATGCGCGCAAGGTGAGCCGGGGAACGCTTCGCCGCCAGATCCTCAGTCATCACCATACCCGCCCACAGATTGAAACGCGCCATATCGGGCAGCGTGCCGCCCGCCTGGATATACCCCCTCCGCCAGCCACCCTCAAAGAGCCACAACAGCAGTGATTTCGCGAACGATGGGGGGCCGCTATCCAGACGCAAGATCGTGAC
The DNA here is from genome assembly GCA_013815535.1 of Ktedonobacterales bacterium. Taxonomy (GTDB): domain Bacteria; phylum Chloroflexota; class Ktedonobacteria; order Ktedonobacterales; family JACDGC01; genus JACDGC01. The sequence continues at coordinate 218 of JACDGC010000405.1, read as the reverse complement.
GGTGCGCGCGACATCGGCACGCGGGTCGCCCGCTAGCGCATTCGTCCAGTCCAGCACGCCCGTGATGCGGTTGCCATCGGTCAGGACATTGAGGGGATGATAGTCACAGTGCAAGAGACGGTGATTTTCCTTCTGCGATCCTGCTGCGAGCCGCAGGCGGAGGGACTGGTCGGCATCCTCAAGCCAGTCGAGCCAATTTGGGGTGTCTGGGGGAGCCA
>JACDGC010000404.1 GCA_013815535.1 Ktedonobacterales bacterium | reverse complement strand
CCACATAGCGCAGGCCCAGGTAAAGCAGCATCGCCAGGGGGCCGATGACGATGGCCAGCAGTGCCATCAGCCGCACCATGGTGGGTTGCTGCCGCGACTCGCGGAAAATGGCCAACGCGCCATAGACCCACACGACAATGTAGAGCAGCAACGCGAGATCAAAGAAATGCATTGACAACCTCCTGAGTGTCCTCACTCTTCTTCTAGCGTAGCACAGCACACGGGCAAGATCAACGCTAAACTGATGTGTTGCGGGCCACTCGTGCTGGATGACTGATCTGGTACTTTTCGCATGCGAGCAGGCGGGGAAAGCGCGGCACAGTTGCGCGTCGCCCCTGGCGGGCGTATCATGAGGGGCGAACCATCACCATCTGGGGGAAAGGCACAGGATTTCATGGAGTTGTATCGGTCACACGCCACGCTGTTTGGGCTGGTCAACGAGGCATATGATGGCTCGCTGGCCCACGCGCGCGCCGTCATCATTCCCGCGCCCCTAGAATACACCGTCAGCTATGGCACGGGCACGGCCCAAGGTCCCGCCGCCATCCTCGCCGCCTCGACCCAGATGGAGCTCTATGACGAAGAATTGGGCAGCGTGCCCGCCACCCATGGCATCGGCACCCTGGCCCCGTTGGACTTCACCGACCTCACCATCGTGGATGCCCTGGCGCAGATCGAGGCCGCCGTCGCCGCCGTGCTGGACCACAACCAACTTCCCCTCACGTTAGGTGGCGAACATTCGCTGACCCCCGCCTGCGTGCGCGCGGTGCAAGCTGCCGCAGATTACGCGCCCCTCGGCGTGGTGCAGTTCGATGCCCATGGCGATCTGCGCAGTGAATATGAAGGTTCGCCCTATAGCCATGCCAGCGCCATGCGGCGTACCCTGGAAATCCCCCATGTGGAGCTGTTGGAGGTGGGCATCCGCAGCATCAGCGAAGGGGAGATCGCGGATCTGGCCAGTGGGGCGGTGCGGGCGCGCATCCTCTATGCCCATCAACTGGCGACGGGGGGGGCCGACTTTGCCGCCGCGCTCGCCGCGCTGCCCGAGCGCGTCTACATCACCATCGATGTCGATGGCTTCGATCCGGCGTCTATGCCCGCCACGGGAACGCCCGAACCCGGTGGCCTTGGCTGGTATAGCGTGGTGGGAATGCTGCGGCTGATCTGTGCCACCAAAACGGTCGTCGGCGTGGATGTGGTGGAGTTGGCCCCCATCCCTGGCCTGCATGCGCCCGACTTCCTGGTGGCGAAGCTGATTTATCGCCTGCTGGGCGCGTACTTCGCGGGACGCGAAGGGGGGACGCCATGATCGGCACCATCTGGCCCTGGGCACGCGTTGCCCGCCAAGGGCGCACCTTCCTCTGGTTGGCGATTGTGCTGATCTCGGCCAGCGGCCTCATCACTGGCTTGGTGGTGCGGTCCTTTTCCCATGGCACAGGGGGGGCAACGCCGATTGGCGTTTCAGGCAGCCCCACAGCCACCCTCCCCATCGCTGGCACCATCACGCCGACGCTGGCCCCCGCCGTGACGACGCCCCAACAGTTCGCCATTTTGTTGGAGGTCACGACGCCCACCGCGCATGGCGAGACGATGACCATCGTCGCCCATGCCGTGGTCGCCAGCAAATACGACAGCACCAACGGTTTGCCCGTTGGGCCAACGCGGCCCGCGCAAGGCATCACCTGCCAGCTTACGTTCACCCCTGCTGGGGGCATTGCGCCGCCAAGCGCGCAGATGACCGATGTCTCTGGCACGGCGGCCTTTGCGGTGCCCATCCCCACCACGACCGTGCCGGGGAACTATATGGTGCATGTGCATGCGGCCTGGGGCACCAGTGTCTTCGCGGCGAACCGCGAGGTGCAGGTGAAGATCACCTAGTGGGTCGGCGTCGCGTTGCCGTCAATCACCCATGTGATTGCCAAAGCCGGGACAGTAGACCCCATAATCATCTGATTGGAGCGCTACGAGCCGATGCTGGTCGTGCTCGTCATAGGGATAGTTCCACAGATAGTTCGGCACCACGGTTGGCGTACGCGGGATGGAAATCATCTGCTGATGGTCGATATGGAGCGGATAGCGGTGGAGCGTTGGAAATGGTCCGGATATCGCATCACCGATGAGATCAAAGAACGTGCCACCCCAGCCCTCGACAAACGTCCGATTGCATTCTTGATATTGCAGGAAGCGGTTGTGCCAATAGGGGAGGGCTTTAGCAATCGCCAGCCAATAACTGCCATCCGCCGCGCTGGTGATGAGGTCAGCGTCCAGATGCGCGGCGCGGTCGGTGCCCCCCTCTTGCCATGGGGTTTCCGCCGCGAGATGGATGAGGAAGCATTTCGGATTGGTCAGGCTGAAGATGCCGCGTTGCTGTGCCACTGAGCACTCCGCTGGCAATGCCGCCGGGAAGTCTCTCGTCAACCCCAGATTGTAGCGCGTTTGCTCCTGCGGAAAGAGGAACGTCGCACCCAGCCCCACGGCCTCCGCGCCGACCAGGGTTGTGCCGAGTGTCAGCGCGCCGCGTAGCCACCGACGGCGGCTCACCGTGCCTGGTGCGGGCTGCGGGGCGTCTGGCGCAGTGTTGTGGTCCGTCATCTTGGTTCCTCGGATGGAGTGAGCATAGGGCCGCTGTTCTGTCGCCATCATACCATGGGTCAGGCAGTTTCCTTGCCAGGGAATCCCAGATTCCCTGCCAGCTCATGTAGGGATTTTCAGGTCATTGACGTTATGGTATACTAGAAGGTACAGAGCAGACAATCGCTGCACTGCCATCCCCCCCACGCCAGAGGAGGGCTGCCCCATGAACCTCTTCGAGAAACATGCCCTGTTGAACCAATTGTTTCAGCAAAGCCCGGTCGAGGCAGCGTATCTTTCCGGCACGCTCGCCAGTCGTGCCAGCTTTGGCGAGATGAGCGATGTTGACATCGCCATCTTGTTGGCGAACCAGATTGCGACCGATCAATTCTTGGATTACCAATTCTATTTTCTCTCGGAGCTGACCAAGCGTTTGGAAGCCGAGACGGTGGATGTCGTGATCCTGAATCAAGCGTCGATGCTGTTGAAACTGCAAGTCATCAAGTATGGGCAGATCCTCTATTCGCGCGATGAAAAGAAGCGCGCGGCGTTCGAGGCGGGGGCCGTGTTGCAATATCTCGACTTTCGCCAGATGGACGATCTGCAAAATGGCGCGCTGGCGCGGCGACTGCGCACCCCCACCCTGGCGCTGGACCGCGATGGCTTGCGTGCCGCGTTGGGGCGGCTGCGCACGGCAGTGGCCACCATCTCGGTGGGCCTGCCCACGGCGGAGGCTTTCACCGAGGATGTGCGGGCCCAGGTGGTGGCCGAACGTGGCCTCTTGCTGGCCATTGAGGCGATGGCACACCTCGCCACGCTGCTCTATGCGGGCCTGGGCATCCGGCAGCCCGAGGGCTATGATGAAGTGCTCCGCCCCCTGGCGGTGCGCGAATTGGTGCCGCGCGACGTGGTGGCACGCCTGGAGCCATTGGTGCGGCAACGCGATGTGCTGCTGCGCACGCCCGAGGTGCTGAGTCGCGCGGAACTGCATCAACTCGCTCTGGCGTCCGCTCCCGATATCGCCGCGTTGGGGGTGGCCATCGCGGACTATTTGGGTGAGCCAGCCAGCGATACGGCGTAGTATTCATAGGCGGTCACTTGGCGGAAGCCGCTGGCGAGGTAGAGGCCCAGCGCGCGTGCGTTCTCCGTCGCCACCTCCAGAATGATGTGCTGCGTCCCCTCAGCTAACAAGCGCGTCACCGTCTGTGCCAAAATCTGGCGACCAAAGCCGCGCCCCTGCCAGGCTGGCTGCACGGCGAAGCCATAGATCGCGGTTTCGGTGGTGTCGCCAACCAACCCCATCGTCGCGATCGGGGTCGTTCCCGCCAGGGCCACCAGCCAGCGGCGGTGCGGATTGCGCTCCATGCTGCGGGCGAAATCCGCCGGGTCTTCTTCGTCCTCGGCGAAAGCGGCAGCCAGGATGGGCGTCATAGCCGGGGCATCCGCTGGGGTGGCGGCGCGCAGGGTGAGGTCGGCGTGGCGCAGAGTGGTGGGCGGCGGGGTGACAAGCTCCATGGCATATTCGGCGTGGGCAAAGGTCGCGCCAATGTGGGTGATGAAACCGTGACCAGCTTCCTGATCGCGCTCCACCATCAACAAGAGTTGCCCGAAGCCACGGGCGGCGCAATCGGCGTGGGCAGCCTCGTAAAGCTGAGTGAAGATGCCGCGACGGCGATGGGCGGACTGCACCATCCCCACCAGTTCCGCCTCGTCGGGTCCAAAAGCGAAAACGAGCAGGCAGCCCAGCAAGGTGCCATCCGCGTACCACAACCAATCGCGCGTCGAATCGGTGGGACGCATCAACAGCAGTTCGCGGTTCAGCCGCAGTTGGCCGCCATCAAGGGCATTACAGTCGGTGGCCAACTGGTCGATGGCAGCGTAGTCGTCCGCTGTGAGGACCGCGATCCGGTGTAGTCCATCCGCGCGCATGGTGTGACACCTCCCTGCCTGTTATGACGGCTGATTGAATGGGTCCATGCCGATGCTTTCGCGCATCCACAGGGTGGAGG
>JACDGC010000012.1 GCA_013815535.1 Ktedonobacterales bacterium | reverse complement strand
CATTACGCGAACCGACTCCCCCCCCGTAACGCAAACGAGTCCTCGTCAGTCATCGCCAAACTCGCTCCGGTTTTGCCAGTCGAACGCCATCCTGCACCGGGAGGAAGGGCGCGTGACGCCCAACGCGCTTCTCGCCGTCAGCCTGGTGCCCAGCAAAACGGCGGGAAGCCTGCCAGTGTCCGTCCGCAGCAGCATCCATCCTGCTACTCCTGCAGCCAGTGCTACGGACTCCTCCCGCGCTGGCCCCGCACTTACGAGAGAGCCAGCCGCTGCGCCGCGCTGGCCACCGCTGTCACGATTGACGTCAGCCGAATCGGTTTGGCAATCAGGCTCACGTGCATCTGCCGCACGTCGCGCGCCATCGCCATAGAAATGGTCTGGTCACGCAGCAGCATGAGGACATAGGCATGGCGGGTGGCGAGGATCGGGTCTGCCGCCGCCGCGCTGAGGATCGCCATGCCGTGCCACTTCGCAAGACTAAAATCGAGCAGCACGACCAACGGCACCCGACTGGTGTGTAAGAGCATCAGCGTCTGCTCTTTGGTTGTGGCTTCGCTGACGGAGTACCCCGCTCCCGTGAGGGCATAGCGCAGCACATTACGGGATGTCACATCATCGTTGGCAATGAGAATGGGGACCATGCTGCACCCAAGGCTCCTTTACGTGCGGATTACGCCGCGCCTGCTTCCCCTCCCTGTCATCACGCACCGGTTCCCAGTATTGTCTGGCATGCCGTCCTGGTCGTCAACTGTGCATGGCTCACAGGCGGAGGCCGCTGCTGCGCCCCTGCACGGCAAACCGGCTCCTCTGCTCCCTGAACCCTGCCGCCGCTGCTGGTCGCACGCTGAGGCCGAAGCACCCCCTAATCGAGCGGCTGCATCGCCATGCGGGCTGCTTGACCCTGTCAAGCGACTCTGCCGACTGCGCGCTCCCTAGCTTCACCCTTATGATGAGGGTACGCCTCTCCTCACCGTCGAACAGCGAGTGGACTTGGTCCCACACCGGCCTCCTCGCGTGCCAGGGATGCCACCTCGTCAGCAATGCACTACCCTCACACCATTGCAAGCATGTCCTAGCTTGCGCGGCTACTGGTGGCTCGCTGCCCCGATGCTTCTCGACAAAACGGCGACGTCCCTCCGTTCCACAGCACGAGGGTGCAGCATCTTAGCGTCTGTCGGACTGGCGCGTTTCATGCGACTTACCCAACCCATGAAGACGCTGACAGATACCAGCGCCGTGCTGCTTGCGAGGAGGACTAGGATGCTTGCCAGTACCCTAAAGGACCGTGCACTGCTGACCCTGAATGATGCCGTGAAGGTCGGGACCATCGACGAGGTTTTCTTGGACGCGCAGTTGCAGCAGGTCGTGGGCTTTCGGCTCAAACGCGCTGGCCTCTTTGGCACAGCAGAGACCGTGCCGCGCACCGCCATCATTGCCGTGGGTCCCGACGCCCTGACCATTGCCAGCCACGACGCCGTCACGACTGCGGCGCACCTCCCGTGGCTCGCCGATGCCCGCACCCTCACCCAAGCGCTGAGCATGAAGGTCGTAACGGAGGGCGGCGAATTAGTGGGGACTATCGCTGACCTCACCCTGGATGACACCGCCCGGACGGTGGGAGGCTATCTCCTCAGCGCATCCCTGATCGCTAGGTGGCGACATCAGCAGCCCGAGATCGCGGCCGGCCCCCAGGTGCACGTTGGCACGGGCGACATCATCATCGTTCCCAATGACCTCCCCGAGATGACCGCGCAGCCCTAGCGCACCGAACTCACGGAGCAAGGTCGGGGGCCGTAATAGCCTTGCGGGATCTCCTGCTGCCCTGGCAACAGGGAGACCGATTATCTAAGGCCAGCCGACCTCGCCGCACCCTGCGCCACCGACGCTGAAGAAAGGCATCGCTGTGCCGAGTTTCGCCGCTAAGGCGTGCACGCAGCAGTCCCGTGGTCAAGGGGGCAGCCAGCCAGTAGAGCACCATTTTAGTCGTGCTGTTGAGGTGGTGGGGCTGCTTGGTTTTCATCGAGCACGGGGGGCGCTGCGCATGGCCGAATGGAAAGGGGTTCCCGTCATGGAGCAGCAAAAGGCGTCAAAAGCAAGGAAGCATAACAGTCGGCGCAAACACCACTTTTGTGCGGAGTGTATGCATACTCCTACTGGAGATGCCACCCACAGAAAGGATGCGTATGACCGCGGAACCGCAGGAAGGTAGGCCCCCCAATGCCGTCCCGAACATCCCCAGGCTGGACCTGATGGCGATCCTTGATGAATGGGCGATGTCAGGCAATACGGTGGCCGAATGGCTCATGGGGCGCCTTGCCCCCGCTACACCCGCGCATCGCCAGCTGCTCCTGCACCTCTTCTTGGCCGATGCCGCGCTTGTCCTCGAGCTCGTTGAGCGCTCGACACCGACTGGGCAACTCCCTTGATAGGGTCCTGTCTCGATGGGAATGCACAAGGCCGATAGACCAGTCTGTGTGCTGCCCCCTGAAGGACGCGCGAGCGCACGCAAACCGGAGCGCAGACGCCCGTCGTGCGAGCCTGTGCCGATGGGCTGCGCTGCCAGGGACCCCCGCGCTGCCGCGTGCCGCTCTCGATGACTTGGGCGCCTAAGGGGAGAAGTATCGCAAAGTCGTGCCGGAATGACGCCAAGGAACCGCACCGCCGCAGATGCGACGAAAGCGGCGCGGTGTGGTTCCTTTCGGAAGCAGACGAGGGGATGACCACTATATATGAGCCATGGCACACAGACACGAGTTCCCCCAGCAGCGTGCGCACGAGTGCCAGCGAGCTGCAGCACACGACGCTGGCGAAAGACAACAAATATGCAAAAATGGGAGCAAATTGACTCCAGATAATGTCCTGTTATTTGGAGTCTAGCAAAGAAACGGTAATACTATGAGCAACCAATCGTTAATCATCAGCGATCGTTCTCTCGATGGTGCGATCCTCGCCTGGCTCCATGATAAGGAACACCACAGCGGTTCGCACAATACGAAGCGTGCCTACGAGCGCACGATGCGTTCGTTCCGCACGGCCCTCTGGGATCAGGGCCTCGACCTCGCGGATGATCCCCGCGCCGTCGGCCTGGTCGTCCAGGCTTGGGCCAACCAACGTCGTCCCAACGCGCGGCGGGGTTCACGCGAAGGGCGCACCGATGTGCAGGGCGCGACCTATAATCAGCGCCTTGCTTGTCTCAGTTCCTTCTACGGCTTCGTCATGGAGCGCGGCCTAGTGGATCTGGCGATCAATCCCATCACCGCTCTCACCAAACACAGCGAGGCGGACCGCCAGCAGGCTCCGGTCCTCGCCGCCGACGCCATCGCCGACCGACTACGGACCATCGACCGCGCCACCCTGCCCGGCCAGCGCGACTATGCCCTGCTCTCCCTCGCCGTCTTCACCGCCCGTCGCGTCGCCGAGCTAGCAGCGCTGCGCCTGGGGGACATCGAGGTGCAGGGGCCGATCCTCACCCTGCACTTCCGCCACACCAAGGGCGGCAAGCAGCACCTCGATACCCTCTCGTCCCAGGTGGCGGGCGCGCTACGCCGCTACCTCTCTACCTTATATAGCGAGGCAGGGCCGTCCCACCCTGCCGATGCGCCCCTCTGGGTCTCGTGCAGTCGCAACGGCAGCGCCGGGCGCGCCATCTCCGCCGATGCCATCGCCGACATCTGCTTCAAGCATTTAGGGGTCTCGACCGTCCATACCACGCGCCACTCGTGGGCGAAGCAGATGGATGAGCTGGGCGCGCCGGTGACGCTCATCCAAAGAAGGCTGGGGCATAGCAATGTGGCCACAACGCAGCGCTATCTCCGCAACCTGCCCCAGGCGGTCAACCCCTATGGAGACCAACTCGAAGCCGCCTTCGGCATCACCGAGGATTAGAGGATCTTAGGATACGGCGCATTCCATCCCAAACTGAATCATGCACGAGCTACGGCTTACTTACGCCCAGTGGTTCGCTATGCACGTTGTGCGGTTAGCTGCCGCATTACACTTCACTCCTTTCCTCCTCATCCTCGATTATTTCATCCTCGTCCAACGCTCCTTCATGAGATGGGAAAGGCATGACGTATTCCTCGACCAGTTTTGCCAAGTGCAAAGGAAGCGGCAACGCGAGCGCATCATCGAAGTGCCCTGCGCTGAGGCGCAACTGATGCGTTGCCGCCGCCCACACCCAGGGATCATCATCGGACTGGAGGGCCGCCAACACAATTTCGATGAAGGAGGGATTCCAGGCATGGCTGCCAGGGGCCGGTGGGCGCCCTTCTTTCCCCCACGGCCCGGCCTTCGAGAGATCCTTGCTCAGATTCATGAACGTCTTTGGCTTATCAGCCGTGCTGCCAAAGACGTGCGTCCCCATTCGCCAGAGACCACGGGTAAAGCCAATGCCGACCGGGGTGCGACCTGGATGCTCGCCATAACATTCGGGGGTTTCGTGGTCCATACTACTGCGCACGCGCACGATGCGTAGCCCAGGTCGTTCCGCAATGGCGAAACGGGATCGGCCAATCTGCACCTCATCCGGCGTGATGGACGTATTCTTCAACCAGGGCCACGCCCGGCGCAGGTTTTGGGCATGCACCAGAACGAGCGTATCACCGGGCACATCCCGTTCGAGGGTGCGCTCGATGAAGGTAGGGATCAATTCCGGCCGTTGCAAATTGAGGGACGCCTCACCCATTCGTGCGCGACGAAGCACCTCGAGTAATCCCGTGCTATAGGGTAACCACTGCCCAAGACCAGGCACAGTCAGCATCACCTCGGGGCGATCCGACGACAGATGCACCAATACCGGTAATTGATACCGCATGCCGGTCGGACTCCCTTTGGCGGTGTGGTTGATGAGCCACACCCCAACGTAGCGCAATGGTTCCGGCAGCCGCGTCGGCTGAGAGGCAACGGTGAAGCGCCACTGCGGCGGATGCTTGACCAGACCACATTGGCGGAACAGATCGCGCCAGGCTTGGGTCGCGCGCGCGGCAGCGCTCTTCTCCTCTTTTTCTTCTAAGGTACCTTCCGGCACCGTCACGATGAATTGACTCACACAATGGGCCGCCCCCGCCCCCATACGCAACGCATCCTTGGGATCAGCGGTTTGGGGAAAGAAAGCCGCCGGACCCCCAATTTCGATGATGACTCCGCCCGGCGTCTGCTCAGTCACCTGCATGGGCGTCCCTTGAAGGAACACCGCCACCTGATCGGCGCGCTCTTCTCCGACACTCCGCCGTCGCACGTGTGTTCCCCCACCAGCCTCCAGCGTCAGGCCACTGCCGTTCGCGGCGAGCCAGCGAGTGATGACGCGCAGGCGCAGTTCGGGGGTGCGCCACTCCCAGAGGTACTCGTCGTCCCGCTCATCTCCTTGCGTCGGGGGCCCAATCAGCGTGGTGAGCGCCTCATACAAGATGGTGCGCATATGGCTCGTCTGATGCCACACCAACAGCGTGTCCTGTCCCCGCAATGCCTGCGCGAGGGCGGTCCGTTGCGCCTGCTGTTCTATCACCTTGGCAGTTGGGGGCGGGTCCGGCACGCTTGGTGGCGCGTCACCTTCAGCATCCTCCTCCTCATCGACCTCTTCCGCGACAGCTACCATTCCCAGCGCTGGCGATTGCGCCACCTCCGCGACCTTAAAGCGCTGCCGCGAGAGGTTGGCCACTGGCTGGCACAGGGGAGCCAGCATGAGCGCCACCTGTTCGAGCACGGCACGTCGATCCTGCGGCATCAATCCGGCACCAACCTCATGGGGAATACGGCTCTGCTCCATGCGGTTCGAATAGACGATTGCGGCCACCGGATCGATCTCGTCGCGCCACCAGGCATCATGTTTGGTATCACGCGCCACCAAATCGGCGGGCTGGGGAAAGGGGGTGGCGCGCTGAACCTGATCAAGGATGGAGGGCACGATGCCACGCCACACGGGCTGGGATGTCCCTCCCTGGACGGTGCGCCAGTGCAGCTTGGCCACCTGAAAACTCGCGCTCTGGTGGGGAGCCTCCAGCATCCAAGCCACGTTGACCCGAAAATAGACCGTGGGGTCGAACGGGAGTCGAGGCAATGGCTGTGCCACCCAGCGACGGATGCCAACATCGACATGAATCACCGGGATCGCTTGAAAAGGGATCGTCTGCACGCTCAGGGTCAGCAAGAGCGAATAGGGCCACTCGCGCCCTCGTTTCGTATAGGAAAAGGGCGGCCAGGTCATCACCTCAGCGACCTGACTGCCAGGGTTCGCGGGTACACGGTACAACGTCCGCGCCTCGCTGCCAAACTGAAGCTGTCGCCCATTTTCGGTGAGTTGCGCGGCCAGCATGTGGCTCAACAACCGAAACGTATGCTCGCCTCCCACGGGCAGGGCCGTCCCATTCGACGCGGGTTTCCAAGTACGCCAATCGCTCGGCTGCGGCTCCCAATTCTGCTCGTCGATGCGGATCACCTGGGCGGTGCGCGCGCGCACTTCATCGGAGGCATGGGGAAAGGCATCTCGTATCCAGGCCCGCACACACCGTTCGACGACTTTCGCCGTCACGGGCGTCGTGCTATAGATCCACGGCTCGGTTTCCCCCTTGGGAATGAAGCGCCCGGTGAGGATGACATCGGCGGCGACCGCACGGAGGGTCGCATTGAGGGAAGCAATGGGCCACGGGGCATACGTGCGGGCGGCGTCGGTGCGACCTCGTTGTGGGCGCCCACTATACTCCTGCTGTGCCACCTCGGTGAGCGGCTCACGCCAGGCGCGCGGGAAGGGCAGTTGGAAGTAGGTCTCCGGTGCGACCTCGGTGTCCGTACGGAGGTGGAAAGCGGCGAGATGCAACTCAGGATAGATCATCGAGCGTCAATCCTTGTGTGCGCAACAGCGCGGCATAGAACGGCCCGTAGAGGATCCGGACCAACTCACGATCACGCGGGGCAATAATCCCGCGGCCTTGCTCCTCGATATAGGGGCGCAATACCTCACGCATGCCAACCAGTAAACTCGTCTCCGGCGTATCCGGCGTTTCCTCGCTGGCAGCAGCGGCACTGGCAAACTTGGCATCGATGAAGAAGACGGTGGCAGGCACACCCCCACGAATCAGGCGACCAACCACCTGCCAGATTGCCACGATTTGGCTCCAGATGAGCGCTTCGCGCTCGGTCTCCCCCACGCGGCTGTAGACGAGAGGCGTATTGAGAAGTTGCTGCCACCGCTGGTAGGCTTCCCGCCGGAACTCGCGTGCGGCATCCTCAAGCGAAAAGACAACTTCGGGGGGCCGCCATCCTTCTGTAAGGGTTTCTGCCTCACCCGTCATGTTTTGCCAGCTCGCGATGGCCCAGCGGTTCATCGCATGCAAGACGTGGCCCAGGTCATCAGGGTGGGGATGAGGCCGCACGAGGAAATAGGCCAGACCAATAGCCGCGGTGCCGGCAGCATTGAGGATGTTATGGCCCCGCTCGATGGCGCGCAAGGGCGCGATGAGCAACCAGACATCGGGATCGTCAGCAAGCCGATTGACCTGCCCACGCACGATGCTCTTAGGCCGCACCTTCGTTCCCTGGGCGGCGAGGCGGGTGCGCCCCGTGGTGGTCCGTCCAGGCTGCGCAGCATTCCACTCATCATCATCATCCTCAGCGTCATCAGGAATGAGATCTTTGACGGCACTAGCAGCCTTCCAATCCGGGCGAAGATTTTCTAGGAATGTGCGGGCTTGGTCGGCCTCTTCATAACTACCGACCAGCAGGAGCACGCGGCGGCGTCCCACTGCCAAGCGGTCCCTTTCACGTTCGAGCATACTAAGGCCACCCATTTGCGCGGGTGTCGCTAGCTCCCGCAACGCCGCAAAGAGCGCCTGCTGCCGTTCCTTACCACGCTTACCCGATACGGTAATGGCGTCAGATGGGCGATCTGGCCAGTAGAGCGGCTTGAAACGAAACACACTCTGCTCGATAGCGTTCATCTCCGCGTCCGGCATGCGCAAGATGCCGACGACGGGGGCCTGGACGTGATAATGGGGCGAGGTCCCCGCCCAACTGGTGCCGGACAGCAAGAGCGTATGGGGTCCCACGATGGCTTCATCGCGCAGCATATCGCGCAGATGCAACAATAGCCAGCGGCCTACTCCGGCACAGCGCAAGAAGCGCAACCGGCCGGGTGCCCCCCCCTCACCGGGCAGAAACTGAAAGCCCAGCACGTTGCCCATCGGCGCATCGGGGACGATGGGCGCGTAGTCTTGGGGGGGACGATGCGTCAATCCACCCTTGACCCGGTCAAGATCGACGATGCCCTCCAGTTGCCGCCAGCAACGAATGAGGTAATCGAGTTGCTCGGCAACGATGGCCAGATGGAGCACGAAACGCAGGCGGATGATCGACCGCTGCCGGGTAGCCGCATCACATTGCACCTTCGGATGGGTCTCGACCCAGTCGGTGATTTCTTGGTGGACCCGCGCGGTATCGGGATTGGCAAGGACGGAACGAGCCAGCAGAACGAGCGGCGCATTTCCCACTCCAAGCCGGTCGTCGAGGAAGGCATTGAATTCGGCCATGAGGGCCTGATAATCGGGGTTCTGACGCGCCTGTTCCATATTGGCCCCCCGATAGCGTTGCCGTACCCCGCCACCCCGCGGTGCAATGTTCTCCGCTGGCAAGGCACCACTCAGATCGAGCGCCAACTGGTTGAAGAGCGCCCATTCTGAGAAGTATTGATAGCCCACCCATTCATCCGCCAGGGAGGCGCGCGTCTCTTCCTGTTGCAGCATGGAATACAGTCCGTTGACGGCGGTCATGGCGCTGCGCAGCGCGTGCTGCCATACTGCCGCTTCCGGCTCGGCCAACGGCGAGCGCCCAGCGGACGAGATCGCATCATCCACGCGACGAGCGAGGCGATCCAACCACGCTTCCCCGTTTTCTCCCACGAGAATCTGTTCCGGGCTGAAGGCATCATCGAGCTGGGTCTGCGCGTGATCGGCTTCATCGACGATGACGACGCGGCTACGACGCACGATCAATTCCGCCATACGCATCCGTTCCGCATTCAACTCGTTGGGCACACTAGTGAAGACGAGGCTGGCCGGGGTCGCCAACCAGATGGGCGCCGTCACGAGATCGCGCTCACCCACCCGCCGCGGGCACAGGGCATAGAGCGGGCAGCCGACCACCTCACCAACTTCTGGCAGGGCATCATCGTTGTCGTCCTCAGCCTCGTCGTCGCGCGGCAGCAGCGGTTGCAACTTGCGGCAGGGTTCACGCGCGGGACGAAACGGTTTGGGGGAGTCATCGGTGCGCAAGGGATCGATGAGGCAGATCGAGCTGAGATAGCGAAAACCGGGATGGGCATGGGCACTAGGATGGAGTGGCTGGATAGCAGCCCGCACCGCCATCGCCCGATGGAGACGCTCGATATGGCGCAGACGGCTCGTCGAACCGAGAATCGGAACGGCCTGAATGCCCAGGTGGCTGAAACGCTCCGTTCGGTCGAAGAGGTTCAAGATGTCGCCCAGCACCAGAGTGACGGGAATTTGCTGCCAGGCCAGATGCACGGCCAGCACTTCCATCAACGTCGACTTGCCAGCACTCACCATGCCGACCACATGGAGAAGGCCATCGATCGTCCATTCCTGGTCGAGGGCAAGGTCTCGATACGCATCATCGGCGGCATCCCACAGCTGAAATTGGATGCGGCGCAGCGTCTTGGCCCATTCGGGAGACGGAACCTCCGTGCCCGCTGTCTGCCACCGCTCCTCCATTGCTTCCGCCGTCTGCACCAGCTGCCGCCAGGTGAGGCGGATGGGGGGATTGTCCTGGTTGCCCCCCACGGGATGCCCCACCACTGGGGGCAGCGGGGGGATCTCTGCAGGGATACGGACACTCAAGGGGCGAGGCCGCTCCTCATAACGATATTCTTGCCCTACCGGCCCAGGGGGCAGGGGTTTGCTGAGTAGGGGGACTGGTTGTCGCAAAGTCATCGTGTAAAGCAACTGACGGTTAGCTGCCACCGTCAGGCGTGCGCTCCGATCGGCAAAGGTGGCGAGATCCGCGCTCACATCATACAACCGGAGCGCACTATCGACCTGCATATAGGTCGCGAGCGCTTGTCGCCAGGAATACCGACTCTTCCATTGATCGAGCAGTTGCCGCAGGGTGCCGACCATCCGGTGTTGTTCCAGCGTCCAGGTCGACGACTCCAGCAACGGAAAGGGATAGCCGATCAATAATGCCCAGGCCGCTGATGCCGGAGCCGACGGAGAAAGCGTGCGAAGCGCCGTCAGCGCCAATTCCACCTGACAGAGTCGCCGCATGCTCAGCAATGGCCCACTTCCACCACTCGCAACGAGCGCCTGCGCCGCCTGGCGCAATTCGCGTTCGAGTTGCCGGCACCACCCATTCGCATTACGCATTGGCGCGCCGCCTTCCTTGCGGGGGAGCGAGTTGCCGCTCGACTTGCCGCACAAAATCCTCGACGAAGAGCGCTTGACAGCGATCATCGAGGAGATTCAAGGGGCCACCCGCTGCGCGCGCCATCCGTTGCTGGCAGCGCCGGGTAAAGATGGTCAGATACCGATCTTGACGATCGCGGCGCGCCTCGGGAAAGACGAAGAAGGCCCGTGTCCAGCGGGGCTCACGGCGAAATGGCGTGACCGCATTGGCCAGGTAATAGGCATTCGCCCAATCCTTGACATCGACCGCCCACACCTCCCCTGTGCGGGGGAAGGTGATGCGCAGATCATAGGCATCCACGGCGGGCCATAATTCGACATCAACGCCCAATGCTTGCAGACGCTCTTCCAGCGCAATTTCAGCGCGACCTGGACGCGCAACAAAACGACGCAACTCACGGCGCAGCCAGTAGACTTGGGCGCGCACCGGCAGGAAAGTTATCGGGATGATTCCCTGTGCCCCCGCACACGCACTATCATCACAGAGGAACACGCCCTGAATCGACGAACGATAGACGAGGTTCTGGCACTTCGGGCACAGCGCAAACTGACCATCGACGGCCAGGGCCAGCGGAGCCAGCTGATAATCCAAGCGCAGGTGATTCGCCAGTAACTGCAGTTCTGGTTGTTCACAGGCCGTGAACAACCCATCTTCCGTCAAAACTGGTTGCGTGATGAGGAGACGACGATACGCCGTGTAGGTACGTTCGCCGCCAGGCCGCCGACAGAGATTCAAAACATCGAGGATGAGCCGCTTTTCGACCGACTCCGCTTCAGCATCGGGCGACGGCTTCAGCGTCAGTTCTTCACAAACATCCGTTGGGCGATCCCCATCGGGACCCCCTAAAAGAGCATCATCTGGACCGATGGCATCACGTTCCCCTAAATTCAGGGAAATGGGCCAACTAGCGATGGGTCGCCGTGCCCAGACGAGGAAATCAGCCAACCCTTCGACCAGGGGGGAGTTGGTGCGCACCGACCGCCAGGCCAAGCGATTGAGGCCGCGCTGGAGCGGGTCAGAGTATGGTACGCGCACCGGTGGCAGGGTATCGGCAAGTTGGACCAGTCCGGTGGCGAGGAGGCGCAAAGTGGTGTCATCATCCACCCCTTCTTGCGTCAAAAGGGGGGCAGCGGCATTGGCCATGAAAAGTCTCCTTCCTGGTGCGAAACGCTGGACTTCGCTCATCCCATCATAAGGCGTCCCAACACAAGATCAGCGGATTCACGCGATCTTCCTACCGGCCATGAGGGACTTTTTTGGGAGTTCTGCCAATTCGTTCCAGGCGATAAAGAACGTCATATGTTAGTAGAAAAAGTTCTTATTATGTCGCAGACAAACTGGATCAGCACCAGCAAGATCTAGGCTCTTGGTACGCTAATGCTGACCGATCCCTTTGCCGTTGCTTATCTCTGGCCCTACCAGTCACGCTGCGAGGTTCATCGATGCCTACCACCGCCTCATTGCCCCATCCCTGGGAAGAAGCCATCGACACCTGGGCCACCGCGCGCCTGCCCCAGCAACTCTCCGGCGCATCGGCGCACACCCAGCGCCGCTATGTCACCGCCGTTCGTCGTCTCGCGCAGCTCAAACCCCTCCATCAACCCCTCAACAAGCTGCAGGAGGCGGACCTCGTTGCTGCCGGTGACCTCATCCGCGCCACCCCCCATGCCAGCATGCACGCCGATCTGCGCGCGCTGCGGCTCTTCCTGCTCGATGCGCTGGAGCGCGGGCTGTTTGGTCGCCGCTGGCTGCATCACCTGACGCCGGAAGGCATCACAGCGGCGCTACACAGCCAGTATCTCCCCGCAGCGCCGGTCGCGGGAACCACGGCGCAGGCCAAACGCAACCACCTGCTCATCACCCACGCCCCGGACTCCCGCGCCGCGGCGGTGCTGCTGCTCTATCTCCAGTACGGCCTCCCACGCCCAACGATCTGTGCCCTGCAAACGAACGACCTCTTCACCAAGGATGGGCGCGTCTACCTACGGGTGCCGCTCCTCCGTCCGCTGGCGCTGCGGGAGCCAGACGCGGCCCTCCTGCTGGCGTATACCGGTCCCCTGGCGAACCTGCCGCCCGATGAGCCGCTCTTCACCACAGCACAACAGAGCGGCCCCGAATCGCGCCTGCGTCCGGCCCTCATCGGACGCAGCCTGCATGCCGCGATTACCACGGCCAATGCCGCCATCCACACGGCCAACATGGGGATCCCCGCCGCGCAGCAACGCCCGCTCATCCCGCCCCTGACCGATGCCCAGGTCCGCAAAGAGGTGGCGCGACGCTCGCCTACGCGGCCCCGTTGACCGCGCAAGGAATCAGGCCGATGCGTGGTGTGGCGCGCCATGCGAGCCAGGAAGGCCAGGGCCGTTTGTGCTGATGCTCTGCACCTGGGGATCACATCTCGCCCCGTACAAAGCGTCATTTACTCGCCCCCTGCTCCTTGGCGACGAAGAAGCCGCCGCATCTTGGTCCACTCCCGTATTCTTTGGGTCATCAAGGGCACGATCTATGCGCCCGGCGCGACCGCGTGGGCAACCGTCCTTCAGAGGTCACGGGCCGCCCGCTCGAGTAACCGGCGCAGGGCCACCAGTTCGGCCTGGGGATTGGCATAGTACGGCTGGAAGCGCACGGCCTCCGCCCGCTTCCGCGGCACCTGCGCCAGCCAGACGGCGGTCTGCTCGGCCACATCGACCCACGTCACGTCCCACGTGGGCTGGCATTCCTCCCGCAATCGTTTGGCGAGCCAGCGCGCCGTCGGCCCCGCCGCCATCAGCACCAGCACCCGCTTGCCTCGCAGCGCGGCCAGGGTCGCCGCATGGAAGGTCAGCGTAAAGGGGGTACCGGGGGCCACGCGCCGCCGATGGGCCACCGGCGCGAGCAAATCGTCGAGCAGCACCGTGCCGTCGGGGGCCAGCAGCGTCAAACGCCACGCCCCCTTCTGCCTGCGATACCCGCCTCCGTTGGGCCACTCCCACGCAGGCGTGTCGCGCCAGAACAGCCGCAACAGCACCCATTCGGGGTCCGCCAGCAGCGCTTTTGCCCACCGCTGGGTCGCGAGCGCGGACCGCACCAACGCGATCTGCTCGGTGGCGACCTGGCACCGCTGACACGGCCAGGAGCCACGGCCCGCCCAGGCCCCACACAGGGCGCAGCGGTGGGCGGTCGGCGCGTCCGCTGGCGGCGGCAGGTCTCGCACCAGGCGCTGCTGGTGCTTGGTCAGCGGGGGATGCGGCACGGCGCTGCGGCGGTCATACAACCACACCACGGACCCGTGATACCGCAGCCGATAGCCGCAGGGACCGGAGCGGGGTTGCAGGCCCTCCCCCCACAACCCGGTGAGACTCGTGAGGTGGGCGGGCTGCGTCTCCCATGTATAACGCGGCACGCCCCAACAGGTCCGCTGGGGATGGCCGAGCCAGCGTTGCCCACAACGCGGACAGCGCCAGGGTCGCTCCCCGGTGGGCTCCCGCCAGAGGGTATGGGCGTCGCGGTGCCCCGCTTCCAGCAGCGCGGGGGACCAGCCCCGCACCGGTTCCTCGATGGGCGGCGCGGGGGCCGGGGTTAACGGGGTCAATGCGGCGAGATCCCCCTGGGGCAACGTGGCCACCCAGCCACGGCCCCACAGCCAGCGCTGCAGCGCGTGCCACATGGCCCTCACCCCCTCCCCTGCTGCCCGCGGGCGCACCGGGTGGCGTCTTCGGCCAGCGTCTGGGCATAGGCGGCATCGAGCTGCGCCACCGTCCAGCGTTCCCGCAAGTCTGGCGGCCAGGCACTGCCCCCTTCCGTCGCGGCGCTCATCCGCTCCACGCGCAGCAGGAAGGGTTCGTCGTCCCGCTCCGCGCCGATGGCCGTCCACCGCTGGCCAAAGACCGCCCCTTCGAGCGCGGCGAAGGTGGTGACATACGCCCGGCAGCGCCGGGCCGCCCCGGAGGGCAACTCCGCCCAGGCCGCGGCGAGCACCTCCGCGATCATCGCCCCCTGGCGCTCCGTGGGGGCCACCACCAAGAGGGCGAGGTACCAACCCGTGGCCGTGTCGCCCGTGAGGACCCCCCCACGGTGCAGGCGCGCCGCGATCCAGTGGACGTACTTCGCCGCCTTTGCCTCCCACGCCGCCCGGCGCTCATGGCCCATGTCCCACTCCAGCAGGAAGGTCTGGATACGCAGGCGTGGCGCTTCCCGATAGCTGCGCTCCTCACTGACACAGGTGGCGGCAGCATCGGGATAGACGGTGGACCGTTGCCCGGCGTGGAAGGCGCGGAGGCGCAGGGTGGGGCCGGTCCACCACCACAACGTGGCCGTGCCTTCCAGCGTGCGGAGCCACGCCTCGAAGAGCGTGAAGAAGCGTGCCACCCCACTGTCATGCGCGCGGGGTGCACGCGTTGCGCGTCGATAGACGGCCAGCGGCTGGGGATAGAGCGCCGCCAGCACCCGCTGCCCCAACTCCGTGAGCCGCACACTCGCCAGCGGGTTCCGCGCCGCTTGCAAGGGCAACCGCGGGCTGGACGCGGGCGTGAGCGCGTCCACCAACCCTGCGCGCTGGAGCGGACCCAGCACCAGATCGAGGCTGCGGGGCGTCACCCCCCATAGGCGCGCGAGGTCGGCGCGGGTGATGAGGGGCGTCGCCGCGATGGGAGCCAGCAGGGGCAGCGCCAGGGGCTGCGCCTTGTCCAGGCAGGCCCGCGCCATCACCGTCGCCCATTTCGCCTGCTGGGTCCGGCGTCCGGCCAACACCGCGCGCGCTTCAGCGATGGTGCCCGTTCGCGTGGGGTCCGTGAGCAACGTCCGCCGCCAGGCGGGCAGGGCACGCCGGGGCACGGTGGCGGGCGCGGCGACCCCAAAGGGCTGCGTGACCGGCTGCGCGCGCCAGCGCTCCGGAACGAGGGGTGGCAGCCGCACGCCTCCCAGCCCCCGCGCGCGTCCGAAGGGCACCCACTGTTCCTGCCAGGGCCGCGCGGGAGCCGGTTGGCCCCCACAGGAGAGCGGCCAGGGCCAGGGCACGGGCAACAGACACAGGGCGCCGGGCGGCAGCGGCCCCCCCTCCGCCACCGCATCGAGGGCCAGTTGCCACATCCCCAGCCGCGCGAGATCGCGCACGATGATGAAGGTCCGCGGGGTCGTCTGCGGCGCGTGGCGGGCGGCATCCAGCAGCACCTGGAGACGGGCTTGCAGGCGGGGCAACGCCATCAGGCCATCGTCGAGCCACACCTGAGCCTGCTCCCAGGTGGTCGCCTCCCCGTCCTGCACCGTCACCTCCAGCGCCAGATCACTGGGCACCGTGATGCGGCGCGTCGTCGGTCCCTGCCGCCGGGGGGAGTCGTAATCCACGGTGAGGTGATAGTGGCTGTCGAGAAAGAGCCGCCAGCTGAGGCGTGCCTGCGGGTGGTCAGTCTGGGACTGGGCATAGATGCGCGCCGCCACCCGATAAGCGGTCTGCCGCCGCAAGAGCGCGGGCACATGGGAGAGCACCAGCCCACCGGGGTCGAGCTGCCAGTGGGTCGCCTGCGTGAGGTGATCCGCGAGCTGGGGAAAGAGCGTCCGCAACCCGCAGGCGGTCAAGGCATACACCTGCATGCGGCTGGCCCCTAAGCAATGGGGGTGCAACGCCTGAACCAGCCCCGCCCCTTCCCAGGTCGTGAGGATCGCCTGGGCATGCTGACGCACGACGCCAGCGAAGGTGCCCAGGACCTCGGCGGGGGCCAGGGGCAGATTCAGGAGCCCCGCAATGAGCAGCTGCTCGGTGGTGGGTACGGCGGGTGGTGTCTTCGGCATAGGGGACCTCACTTCCGTGAAAAACAAAGAGGGGGGGATAAAATCTAGAAGATGGCAAGGACGATGCCTGCCGGGGCCACGCCTGAGCACCTCGGCGCTGCTGCGGCACCTGCCGCTCCGCTCGCTTGCCCATTTGCGGGGAAAACGATATTCCCGCGCCAAAGAAGCGCTATTACCAGCCACCGAGACCCCCTCCCTGCTGGTGCACGGCACCCAGCAATGAACCGGTCATCCCGGCCGCGACGGCGACGCTATGCAGCAGCTTGCGAGCATAGCTGGGGGAGATGGCGCACCCAGTGCAGCCCTCGAAGAGCGGGGCGGCTAGGTCGCCCCCACTCAGCTTCAGGCGGAGTTTGACATAGGCGCGGGCCTCACTGATGGCGGGGCCGACCAGTTCGCGGTCACCGGCAGGCAGATGAATGATGAGGCCACGCAGGGGCAGCGTGACATCTCCCAGCCGCAACACGACGAGGGCGGCAGGGGGCATGGCCAGGGCGAGATGGAGGGCCAGCAAGGCGCGAGTGCGTTGCGGCAGGGTGGGGAACAGCAGGTGCAGCATGGGAAAAGAGACGCGCAGCGACGGGGAAGACGCCGCGCTGGACCGTGCTTCCAGCGGCAGGGCATCCATGATGACATCGGGCGTCAGCCCTCGCTGCCCCAACCCCTGCGGACACCCCCAACAGAGGAAACCCCGCAGCGCCGTGCGGGCCCGGTTGCGCGTCCCGCGCCCCGGCCACCGCGCGACGATCCGCGCGGCGAGGACGGGTAGATCCGCCGCCCGCAGACGCGCGAGATCGGTCTCAGCGAGGAGATCGCGGAGCTGCTGCTGATACTTCTGGCACGTGGCCGGGGCAGCGGTAAGGGTCGCGGTCCAGGCGGCGAGCGCGGCAGCGAGGGTCGTATAGGGCCAGTGGCGACGGTGGAACATCGGCGCACCTCCCACCACGCGGGGGCATCACCGGGTGGCGGTGCATTGGAGCAAGCGTAAACGAGTTACCGCTAGTATCGCACATCCGTTCAGGCGAGCGCCAGGGCAAATTCCCACCGTTTAGGAAGCCACAGCGACGGCGGCCGTCCTGGTCGTCCCATGACTCGCCATCTCGTCTTTTGTGGTGAGGGGTACCTCAGCATTTTTTTCCACAACGACGACAAAGATAGGGGCATCTCCTGCGAGCAAACGAGGCCCTTTGCCGCGCAGGAGATGCCCGCTGACACGCTATGGTGACGTAGCGGCTCGGCCACGGGTAAGCAAGTAACCCCCACGGCATCCTTGCCGTTGAGCCGCATGCCACGGTTGAGCTACCCCCATCTGGTACCCCCGCATCACGTTGCTTATCATGTCCTACCCCCGGCGCACGCACAGAGGGGGTTCGGTGCTGGGGAGCGCTATGGCGGCGACGATGGGTGGGCTGCCGAGGGGCATGGGGTGAACCGCTGCGACGGGGCCGGCAAGAGCAAGGAGCGCTGGGACCATCGAGGCGATCAGCGGCACGCCGGGACAGGTGCACAGCAAGAACAAGACACAACAGGAGTCAGCCATAAGAGGTACGCTCAGAAGACGGAGGCGCGGTGCTTCATCAGCGAGCTGCATCGCAAGGGGCGCTAATCCTAGTCAGCTTGCCCTGGCTCAGTCGGGCGATCAACCGGATACACGTCGTCGGCCACCTCGCGATGATAGTGATGCACCCGCGCTAGCGTCGTATACCAATACCGCCCACGCTTCATCGCTGCCAGCCGTCCCTGCCGAATCAACCACCCCAGGTGATTTACGGACAATCCGGTGCTGGCCGCCAGTGCGGCGAGCGGCTGATAGTCATCGTCCGGCTGGGCAGCACTGGCCTCCAAATACAGATCCAGGCATGCCTCGACCGCCTGACCGATGAGATTGGCCAGGGGGCGATAGTTCCCGGTGTTCCCTGCGTCGAGCGCATGCAGGTAGCGCACCCGCCAATCGCGCAGCAGCAACGCTGGGGGATAGCCATCACGCATCAACAGCAGATTAAGCAGGAGTCGTCCGGTGCGTCCATTGCCGTCGGCGAAGGGATGGACCGCCTCGAAGCCATGATGCGCGATGGCCGCCCGCAGCACCGGCTCGTAGTCCTGCCTTTCGCCGTCGATCCAGTCCACCCAGTGCACACCCCGCTGAAAAAGCTAGAAGGCACCTCATTCATCCTTGGGAGATTCCCAATCTCCCGCACGGTCGCGCAGTATCCATCAGCGTTGGAGTTGCTCTACTCAAGAAAAATTGGGCTGATCGGTTCGCTTGGTCGTCTTGTATTTGGGAGCAGCGGCCAAGCGCAGCCGACGCATTCCAATTAAGAAGTCCTTCATTAAGCCCTTTGCCCCTGGCGGCAGTAATGTTGGGATTAAGTCTATAAGCAAAGTAAGGAAAATCCAGGCTTGAAAAGCCCTAACAATGTGGTACAGTAAAGAAGATATCCCAAGAAATGCTTAGGGATTGGAAGGAAAATGAGAAATAGATAATGATATGGCAACATTTCTAGCACTGTTAAAATTCAGTGTTATAAGTTTGACATCTCTTGGGCTAGAGCTACGTTAGGTGCGATTTCGGACACGGTCGTTTCATCTGGTTTGCAATAAAGTAGATAAAAAACCTACCCTATGGCTTCCCTACGACCATTTTGCTGGGAGACGGTGCAATCAGTATCGACCAGGCATAGTCGGTATGGCACTTTGGTCGGTCAAGCCACTCGACAAAAGCGGCGAGAATGCTTCTTCTCCCCGTAAACAGGGCTTTTGTTACGGTTTGTCTACATCCACCCTGCCCGAAAACGCAGCTAACGTAGCTCTGCTCCTTGTCTTGTAGGGAAAGGATCAATGTTGATGAAGCCGCTGCGGCTTTCAAGTTGACGGTGAAAGGCACCTCTTGCACTCTGGTTAGAACAAACGGAAAGAAAGATCGGATGAAGCCGCTGATGATTCACAAGGTAAAGACAGAAACGTGGGACGTCCGGAGGGCGATGCTCTCTTCGAAACGAACATGGTCGATATTCATCGTTCTCTTCTTAGGCACAACGACGCTGTATTCAGTTTTGACGGCAAGTCCGGCGAACGCTGACACCTCGCAAGGCCAGGCGATCGTGAACGCCGCAGCGTCAGAGGTTGGCCTGCCGTACTGTTTCGCCGGAGGGAATTTTCAGGGCCCGAGCCATGGGACCGGCGGATCCGGATGCGGAGGGACTACGGTTGGCTTTGATTGCACTGGACTGACTCTTTACGCAGTATACCAAGCGACTGGAAAAGCTTTAACGCACAACGGGCAGCAGGCTACCGAAGGTGGTCAGATCATCAATAATCAAGCCGACCTGTTGCCAGGGGATCTTGTGTTCTTCGGTGGGACACTCAACAATTTCGAACATGCGGGTGTCTATGCTGGCAACGGTAAGATTTGGGACGCGCTCAACTACAATATCTCAGTCCAGCTCCACACGATGGCGCAGGTCGGTCTTCCATTTGTTGGTGGGGCCCGCTACTGGAGTGGCGTCGGATCCCCGCCGTCATCCCCAGGCCCGATTGCCGTATTGAGCCATGGATCCCGGGTGAATTTAAATTGGGGGGCAGCGACAGGTGCGGCGGACTATCAGGTTTTCCGCAATAGTGTTCTGTTTGCGACGGTGAATGGCCTAACGTACCTCGACATTCAGGTGTCGCCGAACCAGGATTACACGTATTCCGTGTTTGCCCATAATGCTAATGGTGTCTCCAATCCGATCAGCCGTTACGTGCAGACGACCTTTGAATCTGCTGATCGCGCGTATCTGTCCACTAAGAATGGTCCAGCCATGTGTGGTCGTGCTGGCGACAACTCATCGCAATACCTGGTGTGTAACGTCCTCACGAGCACTGGATGGTTATCGAAGACCTCAGCACCTAACGACTGGGGCTATGCGAGTGACCGCTCGTGGCTAGCGAACGCTGATGGAACCGTCTCCTATTGCCGCCGCGTCGGCACGGGCGATCAGGTGCTCTGCGACCGCTTCGACGGAACCAACTGGACATCATCGATGTCGCCGCACTTCGATTTCGGTTACTCCGACAACCGCGCGTACCTGTCCACCAAGGATGGTCCGGCCATCTGTGGCCGGGCTGGTGATCAGTCATCGCAGTACCTGGTGTGTAACGTCCTCACGAACACTGGATGGTTATCGAAGACCTCAGCACCTAACGACTGGGGCTATGCGAGTGACCGCTCGTGGCTGACGAACGCCGATGGAACCGTCTCTTACTGCCGCCGCGTTGGCACTGGCGACCAGGTGCTCTGCGACCGCTTCGACGGAACCAACTGGACATCATCGATGTCGCCGCACTTCGATTTCGGTTACTCCGACAACCGCGCATATCTGTCCACCAAGAATGGCCCAGCCATCTGTGGTCGGGCCGGCGACAACTCCTCACAGTACTTAGTGTGTAACGTCTACACGAGCACTGGGTGGCTATCGAAGACCTCAGCCCCTAACGACTGGGGCTATGCGAGTGATCGCTCGTGGCTGACGAACGCCGATGGAACCGTCTCCTATTGCCGCCGCGTCGGCACTGGCGACCAGGTGCTCTGTGACCGTTTCGATGGAACCAACTGGACGTCATCGATGTCCCCACACTTCGATTTTGGTTATCCCGACACATTCTCATAGTTCCGATCGGCAGCATGTAGAGGATCAGAATAGCTTGACCTGAGCCGCTAACCTGACGACAATTGGTCTTTACAAGGGTGCATTTCAGCAGACACAGCAGCCCTAGAAATGGCGGATTTTCCAGGGCTGCTGCGGTCTTATGCATTTACATGCACAGACAAAAAAAAGAGTTGGTGGCTCTAAGGCACTGGTTGCCAGTTATGTAGTCTGTCTGCGCTATCCTGATCTCTTGCAGCGACCGGAACCAGTTTCCAGCAAGTACCACTCTCTACAAACTCGCCCAAGCGTTTTGCCTGCTCGTCGAACAGCGACAAGGGGAAGCGTTGTCCCAATGGATGGAGCAGGCACGCGCCAGCGATTTACCCGAGTTGCGCCGCTTTGCAGATAGCTTGGTTCACGATCTCAAAGCGATTCATGCCGCTCTCTGCTATGAATGGAGTAGCGGCTTTGGAGAAGACATTCAACCGTTCGGCATTGCAAATTGCAACGCTGAAAAAAGGGGGAGATCAACACGAAGTTCCGGATAGTCCCCATGTCGCGCGGCGACACCCCACCGGATGAAAATGACGCGGCCCCAGCAGCAGCCTTGGCAACCGGCACGGTATCTCGTATGCTAGGGTTACGTGGGATGAGACGCAACGATCCGTTACGGAATGGCGCCGAG
>JACDGC010000403.1:3252-4593 GCA_013815535.1 Ktedonobacterales bacterium | reverse complement strand
CGCGGGTGTGCCCCTTGAGTCGGCGTAAGATCGCTTTGACCTTCGAGAAAAGGTGCTCAATCGGATTGAGGTCCGGCGAATACGGCGGGAGAAACTGCATACTACAACCGGACGCCTCAATCGCGGCACGGGCGGTCGGGGACTTGTGAACGTTGAGATTGTCGAAGATCACAATTTGCCCCGGACGCAGGGTTTGTACCAAGACCTTGGTGACGTAGATATCGAAGGCTTGCCGATCCATCGCTCCCTCGAGCGTCCAAGGCGCTTGCATCCCCTTCCAGGTGAGGGCCGCACAATAAACGTGGTGTTCTTCCCGCGACGACGTGGCACCGACTCGCTGGCGCGCTGGTCATGCGGTGCCCAACCGTACAACCGCGTTAGGTTGGTTTGGGTGCCACTCTCGTCGACAAAGACAAATCGCTCACCCGCTTGATGCATGACGGTCGCACGGTACTCGGCTCGTGCCCCCTCATCGCGCTCACCTGCTGGCCAGTCACTTCGGCCCACCACGCGCAGTTTTCCAGCACCGTCGTATCTGGTACTATTACCATCCGCACCTGCAACAAGGCGTCCCCAGTGGCATCAATGTGCCGAGGCATACCAGGAATCGGGCGTGGAACTACCGACCCCGTCTGCCTGCATCTGAGTGCCGAGTTTCCCCATCGACTCAGTTATCATCGCGTGATTGACCTCATACCCCGCCTCATGGTCCCCATGGAAACCTATTTGCGCCAGCGCATGGGCCGTTGCACGGGCGTCAGTTTCGTGGATTCGACCCCCTTAGCCGTCTGCAAGAATCCGCGCATCGCCCATCCATCAGGTCTTTGTGGGTCTGGCTCAGCGGAGCCAAACCTCGGTCGGCAGGTTTTATGGCCGCAAATTGCAGGGCATCATCAACGACCGGGGGGAGGTCCTTGCGGTCCAACTCACGGCAGGCAATGTCGATGATCGCCGCACATGGCCACCGGATTGTTTGGCAACCTCTTCGGGGACCGGGGCTCTGTCTCAGCGGCTTTAGGGGAGGATTTGCGTCATGACCAGGGCCTCCAGTTTATCGTCCGACAGCGCAAGCATATGGCGGCGACTCCCCTCGACCCAACCCTGTTGCGGCATCGCGCCATCAGCGAATCCGTGTGGCAACGCCTCAAGCACCCCCGTCATCGTAGTGTCACCAATTTCTTCATCGATCTCCTGGCGGGTCTCGTTGCCTACTGCCTGCACCCCCTCAAGCCGTCTTTTCCGCTGCCCGCTTAACCCAGACTCGCATTTTTATTAAGCTCACACTTGACAAGAAAGCAAGAAATTATACACTGTTTTTGGCAAGCTTGCTGGGTCAGTAAG
>JACDGC010000403.1:0-3242 GCA_013815535.1 Ktedonobacterales bacterium | reverse complement strand
AATGATACGTTGGAAAGGAGAGGGAAGTATTCCCGTTATTGATATACCTTGTAGCGCGTTGTCATCATGATGACCACCCATAGGGAAATGGAGTGTACTCTTTGCGATCATCAGTGAACGCTCCCATGCGTTTTGCCCTCGCCCTTACTATTGCCATTGGTGCCATCGCGGTTTCCTTTTTTCTGGCGGCGCTGCTCCACGGCAGCTTTATTGCCCCCCATGCCCATGCCTGTTGCACGGGGAACTTCTATGGCGGCAACACCACTTACGTCAACAATGCCACCCAGGTGATCTATCCCGAGTGGCAAAATAGTAGCCAAGGGCCGACCTGCAACTGTGGGGTCGAGACGGCAATGGCTATCACTAATTACGCCGACCAAGTCTATTACGGCAATAACACGCACAACAAATTTACCAAGCAATCCGACCAAAATACGGTCGATAGTGGGAACCAAACCACCACTGCTGAGAGTCAATGGGGAACCCCCATGACCACCAGTACCATGAGTAAATGCGGAGGCCTGGCTAACATCTCTAAGGATACGGGTACGGACCCCCGCACCATCGCCTATGATGCCTACACTTACACGCCTCCGGGCTATTACTTTGGTAACGTCATCTATCGCGCCGATCTCGTTGCCGACCACCCCACTGCCTATGCCACGCAAGTGGCTGAAGCAACGACCATGCTGGCGCAAGCACTGGAAACCTCACCCACGGGGAACACCGATGCTCTCTCAGTATCCGTGGCCATCAATGGGGGACTGCACTCAGTCTTGGTCACCGGAATCTTTGCGAACAATGATCCAGCAGCCAATTGGCCGGCGGATATCACGGGGATCGTTTATCGCGATCCACAATATGCTTTCAACAGCAGCAAGTTCACCGTGGACTATAGTTCATGGGCGCAATATGGTCTCAACCCGTATGGTGGCAGTTACCATTACTCACTTTGGTCGCTATATTATGGCGATAGCACCACGGTGGGAGATGGGCTCAACACATCGGACCCTGAGCCGCTCGTCGGTCCCTACACGCCGAACACCAGCCAGGGGCATCCGTACCACTGGTACCACGGCTGGAATTGGGTGCAACGCATTACTCCAACTAACAACCCTGATCTCGCTTATGTCGGTCCCTACAAATATAGTGGGATAACATACCCTTTGACACAATTGACGACCCCGTAATGACGCACCTCCTTGGTGACCATCCAGGGGAAGAAAGGATTGATCTGATGCGTACACCTCCCCGTCATACCCGGCGTCGGCCGCAGCACCCGCAGTTTGGCTCCCGGCTCATCAATGTGGGAGCTTGGGTGGTCAGCGGATTAGCCATCCTCGCAGCCATTGTGTGCATTGGGGTGGCTGCCGCTCCTTCAACCGCGCATGCTCAGCCTCAGGCTACCACCCAAATTCAGTGGATTCCGCTCACATCCACCAGCGCGGCAGATGTGCAGGCAGCAGTGCGCAAGAGCCGCCTGTTGGGGGTCGATACGAGGGGAGCGGGGGATCATCCCCACGATCTCGCGCGTCTCGGCATCCCCATCGCCATCACCGCGCTGCCCCTGACGGGCTACACCGCGCCGGTGGATAGCTTTGCCTTGCCGGTGCTGGATGCCAAGGGCAGCGTGAGTGATGTCGTGGTGGCCTGGCTGAACCCTGACCATACCGCGCTCTTCGTGGGATATATTCGCTCCTTTGATGTCAGCTTGACCCGTTGGCCGAGCCTGCCAGACGCGGGCAGTGCCAGTGCCACAGTGAAGTCAAAGCACGGGATCAACCCCAAACCGGGGACCCAGCCACAACTAGTCTACTTCCCGTTCAACTTCACCGATCAGTGGCGTGGTAAAATCCACTGGACAGCGGGCGGCATTGGGCCAGATGACCCCATCTGGCGCATCGCAGGCACGGATGGCCAGGACCACTTTGTTGGCAATGATGGGCAAGCATTTCATCTGAGCGAACTCCCGCTCGCAGCTCACCACTAACAATGCAGGGGTGGCAATATTTCGGTTGCCACCCCTTCTGCTCTCAGCGCAATGATTCACTTTTGTACAAAAGCCTGTGCGATTACCAGCCAAAGAAGCGCTGTAACCACGGCTTCGGCTTATCCTTCTGGGTCTTCGCAAGCGCCTTGGTACCAAAGTAATTGACGAGGGGACGTCCTAAGATGAGGACGGCCGCGATGATGAGCAAAGTTTCATTCATTTATAGCGTGGATTCATATAAGCAATACTCAGCGGCTATTTCATACAGTCGATAAAAACTGGTTATGACAAAATGATGGCTTTTATTACCTATATCTTTCGGCGCGATTTCGTTCAACCAGCGGGAGTTTACCAGTTCCCAACAGGCAGTTTGGGGATGATCAAGGGGAACATTAGGACGGGTTATTCTCGTTATTTCCGGAAACACGGAAACCATTCTGTAGGCAAGGACTGAGTAAAAATTCAGTGATCCTTTTGGATAGTGCTCCTCCCCATCTTCAGAAATTTCAAGGCGGACATTTCCTTCACCTGCATCGAAAAAGGTGTCAACATTTAAGACCATATGGATATTGAGCGAAGCCGGAATGGGGCCCCAATTAATTGCTTTCTCTTCTTTCATTGCGTATCCCTTCTATCCCTAATAGGCACATTTTGGAAACAGTATGGGGGATTTCTGAAACAAAGCCGCTGAGAGACCCAGCGAGACCCATAAATAGGAGTCTCGCTGGTTTTGCTCTGGTCTCATCCGTACTGCAAGATGCGCCCATGGCTTGTTTGAACTGATATCTTTGAACCTAACCGACTTGAGAGATCCCCAAAGATGTCGGTACATGTGGGACAAGGTCTGTCATGAGCAATACCTTTACCCATCCAAATCGCAATTTGAATAGGTCGTCCACGGATAGCAGGATTCGCATCTGCTGCTTCAATAATTTTATCAGCTAGCCATCTTTCTGCACAACCTCCGGCAAAGCATCCGTTCCCCATATCACCAAGGTGTTTTTGGATGATACTCTTAAAAGGTCCGCTCACTTGCCTGGTAGAAGATCCAGCAGCATCATCAAATAACACCTGCCCGCTTCGACCGCGAATAATCGCAGCAGCTCCTACCTTGTTCGAACGTCCACCAACTGCGTTCATCGCCTTTTGCATCAGGCTGGAACCGCAATTATGAACCACTAACTGGAGTTGGCCGACTGCAAAGGTATGGATTTGACTTACTGTCAAATCATACATGGCCTGTATGCCGTGT
>JACDGC010000402.1 GCA_013815535.1 Ktedonobacterales bacterium | reverse complement strand
AGTTCCACGAATAGGTCAGGGTGTTTCCATAGGCCGCTGTCGACCCCGCCGACGAGAATTGCACGTTCAGCGGACCCTTGCCCGCGCTGGGGCTGGCCGCCGCCGTTGCCGTTGGCGCGAATGGCCCCTTCGCGGCGATCTTGGTGAAAGTGCCCTCGAAGATGCTCACATAATAGAGGTTGCCATCTGGCCCCTCCACGAGGTCAGCGATGGTGCCAGCGCTGTTGTCAAAGACCACATCCGACAGTTCCATGCGATAGCTCGCATCGAAGGTGACCGCTTCGATGTCTTGGCGCACATAGTCGCCAAAGAAGACGACATGGCTATACTGCTGCGGGAAGACGTTGCCCGTGTAGGCCGCGATGGCCGAGGCCGCGCCATCCGTCGGCAGATGCCCATAGGCATAGACCGGGTTGATGCTGCCGCAACTGCCACAGTTGCCCTCATAGATATCCCAGCCAAAGTTGCCACCCCGCTGGATGGTGTTCATCTCTTCCCAATAGCTCGATCCGGTGTCCATCTCAATCGCTTTGCCATTGGGCAAGAAATCGAAACGGAAGGGATTGCGCAAGCCAAACGCATAGATCGCGGGCATCGCCCCCACGACGTTCAGGAAGGGGTTATCCGTGGGGATCGTCCCATCCAGGTTCAAGCGCAGGATCTTGCCATAGATGTTGCTGAGCGTGCGCCCGTTTGAGATGGAGGG
This sequence comes from Ktedonobacterales bacterium, assembly GCA_013815535.1. Lineage (GTDB taxonomy): Bacteria > Chloroflexota > Ktedonobacteria > Ktedonobacterales > JACDGC01 > JACDGC01. Next base: position 3,889 of record JACDGC010000402.1, on the reverse strand, counting down.
CACATTGTCGCCCACCGACCACCACAGCTTGCCATCTGGCCCCAGCTTCAGGTCGTTGGCGCTGTGGTGCGGATTCTGCGCCTGGTTGCCCTTCAGCAAGACCTTTTCGCTCACCAAGCTGGCGACATCGTTCTTGACGGTCAGCCGCGTGAGGATGGCATGTTCATCCAGGGTCGTGTACGAGACGTACAGATACCCATTCGTGGCGAAGTTGGGGTCCAGCACCATGCCCAGCAACCCTTTTTCGCCCGCGCCATCCGTGTTGAGCGTGACGACGGGCGTGGGCAGCACTGCGCCTTTGCGATAGATCAAGATCGCCCCGCCCTGCATGCCCAGGTAGATGTCACCATTGGGGCCAAAGGCAATGACGGTCGGCTTTTTCAACCCGTGCGCCAGTTGCGTCTTGACGAAACCAGCGGGGACGCCCGTGGTCGGCGCATAGATGGCCGGGGCGGCGGCCCGCACAGTGGGGGCGAAAGCGGCGACGAGGGTCGCTGCGGCGAGCAGCAGCGCCACCATCACCGGGCGGCTAACGCGCGTCAGGCGATGCGCGCCGTCAGAAGGAAACTTGTGCATAGGGGGAATTTCGTCCTCGTGTACCATTCATTCCGTGCCACCCAATGGGGGGCAGTATGGTTTGATGGGGTCTGAGGGTCGTTCCGTGTTTCCTCTCAACCGCTGCAACGGATGTGCCAGACCACTATAACAAGATGTCGCGTAGGATGCAGCCCCCAAGGACTTTTGTCCCACCCCACCACTTTTCCCAGGCATCCCTGGAATATGATCCTGGCACTCGTCACCAGGCCTGTTGCCCTGCGAGCAGGGTGGCAACTGCCCGTGCAATCGCTGCATATAAAAGGAGCAAACCCCAATGGCCGCACCACAAACTTTCTATGCGACGCATAGCCCGCTGACTGATCCCGGCAAACATGCCGCGCTTTTGGCGCACCTCCCCACCGACATCGCCTCCGTCTCACACATCACCCAAGGCTTGATCTATCATTACATGATGGGTGCCTATGTGACCGGCTACCAGTCCCCACCAGAGCGCCAGGGCGAGATCGACACACGCACGATGGAGCGCATCCTCGGTCGCCTCAGCGCCATGGACCCGCGCCCCCTGACGGCTCCCCGTGGCTTCGCCGACCGTATGGTTGGCTGCTGCCGCGACTTCGCGCTGCTCACCTGCGCCATCCTCCGCCAAGCAGGCCAACCCGCCCGCCTGCGCTATGGCTTCGCGGACTATTTCGAGCCGGGCTATTGGATCGACCACGTCATCGTCGAAACATGGGACGGGGCAACCTGGCAGCGCTTCGATCCGCAAATGCATGACACGCCCATGTATGCCGCCGCCAACATCGCGCCACACCTCATGACGCATTTTCTCCCAGGCGGGGCGGCCTGGGATTTGTGCCGCGCGGGGCAAGCCGAGCCCGCGCGCTTCGGTTTGGGCTCGGCCATGCCCCAACTCAGCGGTTGGCCCTTCATCCGCAGTCGCCTGATGCTCGATGCCGCCGCCCTCACCAAACGCGAAATGCTTTGTTGGGATCAATGGGGTCTGGGCAATGACCAAGGAGACGTCCTCGCCGCCAAGGATGAAGCCCTGTTCGATCAACTCGCAACCCTCACCGGCGCGGATGCGAGCGAGGTCCTGCGCGCCTTATTCATCACCGATAGCCGCATCCAGGTGCCCCAAACCGTCACCTGCTATAGCCCGGCAGTGGGTCCACACGACGTGACGCTCACCCTCTGATCGCGTTTCACCTGCGACATTCCATTCACCCTCACAAGGAGCACAGCCCCATGGACGACACACAGCCCACCGACCCGCGCAGCCACCACCTGACGCAACTCTGCAACACCCTGCCCGAAACCAGTCAAGCCGCCATGGGGCAACATGTGCGCTTTTTGGTGCGCGAAAAATCCTTCGCCTATTTCCTGAACGACCATCATGGCGATGGCAGGGTCGCCCTCTGTTGCAAGGTCGCGGCGGGCCTCAACACCCTGATGGCCAAAGACGACCCCACCCGCTTTTTCCTGCCAGCCTACCTCGGCAAGAATGGCTGGGTCGGCTTGCGGCTGGATGGCGCGGACATCGACTGGGACGAAGTGACGGCCCTCCTCAGCGAAAGCTATTGCCTCGTCGCCCCCAAACGCCTCGCCGCTTTGGTCCGTCCCCCTGAGGCACGACCCCCTGGTCAACCATCCGGGCTATAGCCGATACGGCTATGCTTCTTGGATAGTTCTGCATGATAGAAGAAGCAATGCCCCATGCAGGTGATATACTGTAGCATGTCAGCCAGGGGAGCGTGTCACGGTCGCCGTGCACTCGACCATCGCCAGGAGCCAGCAACCGTGAGCCAAACCATGCCAACCATCCTCGATGCGACGGAACGCGTCGATCTGCATATGCACACCACCTATAGCGATGGGCATTGGGCGCCTGCCGCCCTCTTCGACCACTTGGCGGCGGAGCACTTCCGGGTGGTCGCCGTGACGGACCACGACCGCACCGACAGCGTCGCAGAGATGGTGGCGCTGGGCGCGGCGCGGGGCATCCGCGTCATCCGTGGCGTCGAGATGACGACCAACTGGCAAGGTGACATCGCCCATCTGCTGTGCTATGGTTGGCAACCAGACGGCGCATTGGCCGAGGTCGCGCGCGAAACCCTTGCCGACCAGCTTGCCAATGCCCAGGCAGTCCACGCGGCCCTCGTGCGCCAGGGTCTTACCTTTCCGCGTCAGGCGGAGGTGCTGGCCGATAAGGGGGGCGCGGTCAACCATCCGCGTGACAACATCGCGCTGCTGGTGGCCCACGGCCACGCCCCCGATAGTCGTGCCGCCGTTGAGATCGTCACAGCGGCGGGGCATCGCACGGCATCTGCCCCCCTGGCCAGGGCCGTCGCGGCGGCCCATGCCGATGGCGGCGTCGCCATTGTGGCGCATCCGGGGCGTGGCGAAAGCAACGCCTTCGCCAGTTTCGCGCCCGAACGGCTGGCGGCTATACGGGCCGAGGGGATTCCCCTCGATGGCATCGAAGTCTTTTACCCCACCTACACCGAGGCGCAACGGACCATGTACGCGGCGTTTGCGCGCGACGACGGTTGGCTCATCAGCAGCGGCTCCGACTCGCACGGTCCGCGCCAGCGCTACCCCATCCCCTACCCAGCCAGTGGCATCGCGCCACTGTTGGCGCGCCTGGGGGTCGTCGTTCGATGAAGAAGGTGTGCACCGGAGGCTATCATGGCGCATAAACTGCTGGCATCGGGCACTGTGCTGGCCGGTCGCTACCGCATCGAACGGCTGATCAAGTCGGGCGGTTTCGCCGCCGTCTATGTAGCAACCGATCAGCGCCAACGCCGCGTCTGCGCCGTCAAAGAGACCTTCGACCCCACGGGCGACAACGCCGACCAGTTTCGCCTCGAAGCCGAAATCTTGGCCGACATCCGCCACCAAAACCTCCCCGCTGTCTGGGACTACTTTGGCCAAAATGGCGACCTCTATCTGGTGATGGAATACATCGAAGGCGAAGATCTCGAAAGCCACCTCGACATGAGCGGGCTGCTCGGCGAAGATTATGTGCGCGACTGGGTCGAGCAACTCTGCGATGCCTTGACGATGCTCCATCGCCACCAACCACCGATCATTCATCGCGACATCAAACCCGCCAATGTGAAGATCACCCCCGATGGCCGTGCCGTGCTGGTGGACTTTGGCATCGCCAAGTTCTATCAGGCGGGCAACAACACCCAGGTCGCGGCGCGCGCCGTCACCGATGGCTTTTCGCCCCTCGAACAATATGGCCAGGGCAGCACCGACCCGCGCTCCGACATCTACGCCCTCGGCGCGACGGTCTATAATCTGCTCACAGGCGTCATCCCGCCCGATG
>JACDGC010000401.1 GCA_013815535.1 Ktedonobacterales bacterium | reverse complement strand
CCCCGAGCGGTGCCATCCCATTTCATCCTGGCATCGATCATAGTATAGCATGCTACACAACTGACGCTACCATGGTTGGCATCTGCACCCTAGCGAAATTCCCCTTGCGGTCGATGAGATAGACACACAAGATTTTGCCGCGCCGATACGTGACGGCAAAGACACGTCCAGTGAGGAGGCTCCCTATGTCGGCTGCCCGCATCATTCCCTTCCCTGCCACAGCCAGCGCGGCGCAGACTCTGCCGGTGGACCGCGCTGATTTTGCCAGCGCCGCCCAGCCAATCGCTCACTCGGTGACGACGGTGGTCATTGCTCCTACCCCAGGCGAAAGCTGGGTGCCACCCCTCAGCCAGCGCTATCGCTCGGTCTTCGAGTCGTTCGAGCATTGGGCCGCCGCCGAGCGTGTCGGCGAGGATTTGGTCATCCGCTGACGCACCACGCCTGCCCCGAGCGCTGAGCGGGACACCTCTCAGCGTGGGGCAGGCGTGGTGCAGAGTATGTGGGGGCACGGTGCATCATGCATCCGCGCCCCCGATGGCCAAGCTTAGCGCGCGAAGAAGCGCGAGAAGTTCAGGCTGCGGGCCTTGTCGCCCTGCTGCTTTTCCCAGCGGGCGAATTCGCTGATGGCGGCGCGCTCGCTGACATCATCCAGCACCTTGCCGAGCACTGCGAAGGTAGGTGCCCACAGGCCAACGAAGGCACCAAGCTGCTGCGCTTCGCGGTACTGGCGCTCTGTGGCCTGCACCTTTGCAACCCGCTTGCCCTGCTTCTTGCCCAGCTTCGGCGTGCTCACGCGGTTCCAGATCCCCACTGAGAGGATCACTGAGGCGACAGAAAGACCATAAAAGACCTTCGCCGTCGTTGCCAGCACCGTCGGCAGCGCCGAAGGGCGATAGGCCGTGGTCTGCTCGAACTTGCTGCTCGTCGTGTTGGCCAGCGTCTTCTGCTGGGGCTTCTCTTGCGTCTGCTGCATGGAAATAGTGTTTCCTCCATCATAATGTGTGTCCCATACTTTCTTTTCGGCGCGATGGCGCGATCATCATAGATCGCCACCTGTGTAATAGGGCGATTTAGGGACAGATGGCCCACGGCTCACCGCTTTATGGGAAATGGCGCGCGATAACGCGCCTCAGGGGTTTGCTTTGCCGATGAGGCCATAGAATGATAATTTGACTAGCCCCATCAGATAGTCCGCGTTTTGCTGCAAGAAATCGGGGCGGTCGAGCAACGTCACGAACATGAAGAAGAAATCAAGAATGGCTTCATTGGGGATGGTGGGGTCGATCACGCCCTCGCGCTTGCCGTCCTCGATGAATTTGGTATAGAGCGCCACGGCACGCCCCGTCGAAACTTCTTTGAGCATTTGCCGCAAGACGGGATCGTCCCATGCCACTCCGTCGCCTTGTGGCCCACCAAAAAGCGAGATGCCTTGCTGCTTCAAGGCCATGGTCAAGTGCATCTTTTCCATGAAGGGGATGTCGCGGTTGAGCATGTCTTCGTAGTGCCCCATCGTCGCGTCGATATAGGCGAGCACCATTTCACGCGCGAGCGTCATCTTGTCGCCGAAATATTTGAAGATCGTCACGGGCGACACTCCGGCATGCTGTGCGACCTCGCTGACGCTGACGGCGCTGATGCCCTGTTCCATGAAGAGTTCCTGTGCCGCCGCCAAGATGGCCTCGCGCTTTTGTTGTGTCCGGCGTTCGAACCCGTTCATCGTGCTTCATCTTTCGTGAAGTTTTGTACAATTTTGAACTTTAGTCGCTATGGAGTTTAAAACATCTTGACAATGAGCGCAAGATCCAGTATTCTGAACTTGATGGATAGTTCGAGTTCAAAATTCCAGGGAAGTAGGTGCTGCGAGCGGGCTGAGCGCCGGACCACGCGCTCTTGACTTTCACGGGGAACATCGGCATAATTGAGGTATGGCTAAATATTAATTCGCTACTGGCATAATTCATGGCGTGCATTTGCACGCGGGAAGGCATTTCCCCATGGCAAACATCATCACAACTGCGCACCTGACGAAGAGTTACGGAGGGAGCCGGGGCATTGTGGACGTCTCCTTCACGGTGGAGGAGGGCGAGGTCTTTGGTTTCCTGGGTCCCAATGGTGCGGGCAAGACGACCACCATGCGCGTGCTGATGGGCCTGCTGCATGCGAACGCGGGCAGTGCCACCATCGGTGACCTGGATGTGTGGGCGCAAAGCACGGCGGTGAAAAAGCTGATCGGCTATCTCCCGGGTGAATTGTCTCTGGACCCCGCTTTGACGGGGGCACAGATCCTGGCGTATCTCGGGAATCTGCGTGGTGGCATGGATCAAACCTATCTGCGGCAACTCATCGACCGGCTGGGGGTGGACCCCAGCAAACGCTTCCGCGAATATTCGCGTGGCAACAAACAAAAAATCGGTCTCATCCAGGCATTCATGCATCGTCCGCGCTTGTTGATCCTCGATGAGCCGACGAGTGGCCTTGACCCCCTGAATCAACAAGAGTTTTATGCCATGGTCAAAGAAGTGAGGGCGGATGGCCGCACCGTCTTTTTGTCATCGCATGTGTTGCCCGAGGTCGAGCACACCTGCGACCGGGTCGGCATCATTCGTGAAGGGTCCTTGGTGACGGTGGACCGCATCAGCGCTGTGCGCGATTTGAAGCGGCATATCGTGGATATCACTTTCCCTGGCGATGCGCAGGTTGGCTGGTTTAGTGCCATCGCCAGCGCGCATGATGTCGCCTTCAACGGCGATCAGCACACCATCCACCTCACCGCACAGGGCGACCTGAGTGAGGTCATCCGGGCGGCGGCCCAGCATGGCGCCACCAACATCGAGGCGCGTGAACCCAGCCTGGAAGAGGTTTTTTTGCGCTACTATGAGCCAACTCAATCATAGGGGGGGAAGCGTCATGTGGTTCTCAAATGTCTTTCTCAAAACGTTGCGTGAATATCGCATCGCCATCCTTGGCTGGGGGGTGGGCCTCGGTTTGCTCATGTATGCCGTGCTCACCGCCGTGGCTTCGCTGACCGCTACGCAAGCGGCGCGCGACGCCCTCACCAGCCTTGCTGCATCTTTTGTCTGGATTGCCGAGCCCGTCAAGATCACCACTCCCGGTGGCTACGCGACCTGGAAGTATGGCTTCACCATCCTGATTATGGCGCTCTGGCCGTTGCTGGTGGGTAGCCGCCTGCTGCGCGGCGAAGAAGAGCGTGGCTCGCTCGATGTGCTGCTGTCGGTGCCACAGGGGCGCGGCAGGGTCGCGCTCGAAAAACTCGCCGCCCTCTGGATGGCGCTGCTGGGGATGGGCCTCATCATCGGTCTGTTGAGCGCTGCGGGGGGCGCGGGCGTTCATGCTGATTTTGGGCTGGGTGGCGGATTGCTCTTTGGGCTGAATCTCGTGCTGATCAGTGCCGTTTTTGGGGGCATCGCACTGTTGATCTCGCAGTTTACCCTGCGGGCTGGCACGGCCGCAGGCGCGACGGGGGCCTTGTTGCTCTTTTTTATCATATTGGATATGCTCCATCGCGTCATCTCTAACACCGAGTGGCTCAGCCGCCTTTCCCCGGTCTATTACTATAATTTGAGCAAGCCACTCATTCCGTCTTACGGTGTCAACCTTGGCGCATTGTTGGTCCTCTTCGTCCTCAGCGTTGTGCTGAGTGGGGGAGCAATCTGGCTGTTTGTGCGACGTGATGTGGGGACGACGGTGGCTTTGCCGCGCTGGCTGCGACTGCCCACCCCGCCGCCAACGGTTGAACGTGGCGTACCCATGAATGCTTGGTCGCTACGCTCGGTCTATGCTCGTGGTCTGGCGATGGTCGCGCTCCCCACCCTCTGGTGGACGCTGGCGATTGCTGGCTTTGCCGGGTTCATGGTGCTCGTTGTCAAGCAGACCGAAAGTAAGCTGGCGGTCTTATACCAAAGCTCGCCGACCCTGGCCAATCTCATCGGCAAGGTTGGCGGGAGCGATGTCACCACCAACGCGACGCTCCTCAGCTTTCTCTTCGTTTTCCTGCCCCTCTTGCTGATGGCATTTGCCGTCACCCAAGCCAGTCGCTGGGCGGCGGATGAAGAGAATGGGCGGCAAGAATTGGTGCTATCCACCCCGCAGTCGCGTTTGACGGTCGTGCTGGCCCGCTTTGGCGCGGTGGCAACGGCGACGGTGTTCATCGGGGTGATGACGTTGGCCGTCACCGCGCTGGCATCGGCAATCAGTGGCCTGAAGCTCGATGGGGGCAACCTGACCGCCGCGACGCTCAGCATGATCCCTCTGGGGCTGTTGGTTGCCGCGCTGGGCTTTCTGCTATCGGGCTGGCTGCGTGCGGCAGTGGATACAGGCCTGTTGAGCTTCTTGTTGGTGCTCTGGTTCTTCATCACCTTCGTTGGCCCCGAACTGAACTGGTCCGAGGGGCTGCTGCGTCTATCGGCTTTCTACTATTACGGCACGCCGCTGTTGCACGGCCTGCCGCTTCTCGATACGCTGGCTCTCTTCGTCGTTGGCGTCGTCGCCCTGGCGTTGGCTGCCGTGCGCTTTGTTCGCAAAGATATCGCGCACTGAGCGGTGCTTCCACGGCTTTTTGTGGCGCGGGGAGAAGAGAGGGGCATGGTCGCATTTCCGCGACCATGCCC
>JACDGC010000400.1 GCA_013815535.1 Ktedonobacterales bacterium | reverse complement strand
CCCTTCAGCGGCTTCTTGTACGCTGGGATGATGCTCACGCCCGACGGGCCACGCGTCGTCGAATTCAACGCCCGCTTCGGCGATCCCGAAGCGCAGGTGGTGTTGCCCCTGCTGGCCGATGACTTCCTCGCGCTGTGCCATGCCGCCGCGACTGGCAGATTGCATGAGTTGCCGCCCCCAGCGCTGCGGGCCGAAGCCGCCTGTGGCGTGGTGTTGGCCGCCGCCACATATCCAACTTCAGGATCAAAAGGCGCGCCCATCACCGGGCTTGCCACAGTGGATGCGGATGTGCTGATCTTCCAGGCGGGCACCCAAATGCACGACGGGCAATTCGTGACGAATGGGGGACGCATCCTCACGGTCGTCGGCCTCGGCAATGACCGCGCAGCGGCACGCGACCAGGCCTATGCCAACATCGAACGCATCAGCTTCGCGGGGGCGCGCTATCGCACCGACATCGGGGCAAAATGAATGGGCTAAGGCTCATTCAGCCGTCTCCAGCGTGGTCAACCGCTGTTGGGCCTCGCGCAGCCAGGCAGCGATGGCAGCGGGCTCGTCGTCGCCCAAGGCGTGCCCCTTCAGTTCCGCGACGACCTTGGCCCATTGCTCGGCAGTGGGGGCATAGCGCGCATCACGCGCCAGCAGATCGCGAAAGACGCGCAATTCAAGTTCCTGGCGCGTCGCCTCATTGCGGCCATCCAACTCGCTCGACGCTGGATCGAAATCGACCGCGTTGAAGAGATTGCGCAGGAGCACATGCAGCGCGGGCATCGTCCGGCGCACCACGTCTTCCAGGGCGCGCCGCTCCAGGGCACCAGGGTCGAAAACCAAGGTGCCTGTCAGAGCGATGTCGATGACCGGCGGACCACCAAACTGCTGAGTGGAACGGTCAGCGCTGGCCGCATGCTCGGCACACCACGCCGTAAAACGCGCCAACAGCACCTCGGGGCTGGCAAGGTCATCCACCGCGAAAGACCAGCGCAAAAAGGGCCGCTGCTTGTTGAGGACATGGCGGGCGGTGTGCAGTGGCGCACCACTGGCGTCGTCAAGCCGCACCGTCACATCATAATAGCCACGCTTCCAGGCGGCCTCCTCGGCGCTGACAGTTTCGGTCGAACCAGGATTATAGAGCCAGTCATCGAAGGCATAGGGCTTGTGGACGTGCCCCAAAGCGATGTAATCCACCAAGCCACGTAAGGGATCGAACTGGGTGCGCGTGGGCAGGCCGTGCAAGTTGGGCACCACACCATCCACCCCCGTGTGCAGCATGAGGGCACGATAGCGCACCCCCGCCTGGGCCTCATCCTCGGCCATGCGGCGCAACGCCTCACCCACCCGCTCGATGATGGCCGCCGTGCTGCCACCATACCACGGCACCCCATAGATGCGTACCCCCCCTGGCAGGTCATAATAGCCACCCTGTTTGCTCTCCGACGACCAGGGCGCGAAGTGCAATTCGCTGCCAGCATTGATCGCGGAGAGCAAGATCAAGTCGCCCGACCAGGACAAGAAGTTGAGCCAAGACACTTGGGCATCGCGATAATGGGCTTTGTCGTGGTTGCCCTCGATGACGATGGCGGGAATGCCCGCCGCTTTTAATAAGCTGAAGGCATGCTTGGCCTGATAGAGCGTCAGGGCATCAATGGAGCGTTTGTGAAAGACATCCCCCGCAATGACAACCGCCGCCACCTGCTCTGCAATGGCCGTTTCGATGATGTCACCGAAGGCCTTGGCAAAGTCATTATAGCGTTCTTGATTTTGGTATTGAAAGTTGCCGAGATGCACATCAGCGAGGTGAAAAAAACGAATATCCATATCAAGACATTCTATCACGGTTTTCTCATGTCGGCGGGGTAAAAATAGGGCTGAGCGGCGACTGCACGGTCGCTCAACTTCACGCCGCCAAAGGACAGGGTATGCTATGCTATCTACAAACGATACCCGTTTCAGTGAGGGTGGCTGCCCCATGCAGATTTTTTTGGTCGAAGATGAACCCCGCTTGGCCCGCAGCTATGGCCGCAATCTGGAAGAAGAGGGCCACAGCGTCACCATTGTCCACGATGGCGAAGCGGCGTTGGATGTGTTGCGTGCGCGTCACCATACCTTCGATGTGATCGTGTTGGATGTGCTGTTGCCCCACCGCGACGGCATCAGCGTCTGCCGCGAACTGCGCGCCATGGGCATTGCGACGCCCGTGCTGCTGTTGACCGCGCTGGGCCAAACCGAAGATAAAGTGCTGGGGCTCGACGCCGGAGCGGATGATTACCTGACCAAACCGGTCATCATGGACGAATTGCTGGCACGCCTGCGCGCGTTGGTGCGCCGGGGCCAGGGCTTCGACGGCGCGGAGGCAGGCACCACCATTCGCGTTGCCGATCTGGTGCTGGATGTGCCGCGCCACCAGGTGCTGCGCGCTGGACGCGAGATCGTCTTGACCCCCCAAGAATATCGCCTCTTAGAGATCCTGGCGAACAATGCCAACCGCGTGATGACCCGGCAACAGTTGCAAGAGCGCATCTGGCCCGAGGGCACCGAAGCGGGCAGCAATGTGCTGGATACCTACATTCATTATCTGCGTGACAAGGTGGACCGCGACGCGGAGGTGAAGCTGATCCAGACGGTGCGCGGCATCGGCTTCACCTTACGCGATACCCAGGGAGGCAGCCGATGATCACACGTGGGCGTGCATGGCTGGCACGCTGGCGGGGCGGGGCAGGCAGTGAGGCTGATCAGCATTTCGTGGCCTCGCGCAAACGGCTGGTGGTGCTAAACCTCAGCGTCGTTTCCGCCATCGTGGTGCTGATGGCCTTGGCGGTGTATGTGACCGAGGCCCATTTCATCGACCGCCAGCTTGATCAACAGATCGTCAGTTGGGCCCATCACGAGCCGCCCCCGCACTACTTCATGGAGCAGCAAAACCTCGCCACCCAGTCGGCCAATGATGATGGCGGCAATCGCCCCGACTTTGCGCCGCTCTATCAGCCAACCACCCCCAACGTCTTTTGCGTCGCCATTGACCCAACCGGCCACATCGTCCTCGATCCCACGCACATCGGGCACTATGGGCTGCCGGATGTCGCCCTGGCAACGCAGGTGATGCATGCGGGCACGGCCGCAAAATTCACCACGGTGACGAAAGGCGCGCACAGTTTTCGGCTCTATACCCTGGTGGTGGTTAATGACAATGGGGTGATGGTGGGCGTCCTGCAAAGCGGCATCTCGCTCGATGCCCGCAATGCGCAACTAGGCGATCTGCTGCGCACGCTGCTCATCGTTGGCTTGGGGGTGCTTGCCCTGACGGCGGGCGCCAGCCTGTTGCTCGCTGACAAAGCGCTCGTGCCAACACGGCAAGCCTTCGCGCGGCAACAGCGCTTCGTCGCCGCCGCCTCGCACGAATTGCGCACCCCTCTGGCGCTCATCCGTTCCCAGGCGGAACTGATCGCGCGGCGCGTGCATGGCGCGCACACCAGCCGCCGCGCGCTCTCCCCCGCTGATAGCGCCACCGTGGATGACGACACCCACGAGATTTTGAGCGAAGTCGATTATATGTCGCGGCTCTTGAGCGATCTGCTGGTGCTGGCGCGCTCGCCGGGCGAACGCCAGAGCATCCTCCACACCCCTGTGGATGTGCGCACCATCGCGGCGGATCTGGTGGCCAAAACGCATTTGTTGCCGAGCACACACGACCGCAAACTGCGCCTCGACGCCCCCGCCAGCCCGGTCTGGGTAATGGGCGACGCGGATCGCCTGCGCCAGTTCATTCTGATCTTGTTGGATAACGCGCTGCAATATACGCCAGCGGGCGGTGAAGTGCGCTTGCGCGTGAGCACCGACGGCGACTGGCACCATGGGCGCGCACGCATCAGTGTCGCCGACACGGGGGTGGGCATTGCGCCTGAGCACATGGAGCGCATTTTCGAGCCGTTCTTCCGCGCCGACCCAGCCCGCGCCCGCGCCGATGGGCGCGCCAATGCCGGGCTGGGCTTGACGCTGGCCCATTGGATTGCCGATGCTCATGGCGGCAACCTGACGGTCACCAGCACGCCGGGCCAAGGCACGACCTTCACCCTCGATCTGCCTCAGACCGCCCCCAACTCTCAGCACACATCGCCAGCCGTGCCACCTCAGCAGCGCCCCGTGGGCCGTCACGCCTGAAGCGCCCACGGTCGCACGCCGCTGGCGATTTCGCCCTTCCTGTATAATACAAGCAGAGATAGGCTAAAAGCAGGGAGGCGATGATGGCGGAACGCATGTTTGCGCTGCCCACCGCGTCGGATGCATCAACCTCGCAACCAGGACGCCGGGCGGGCATAGTGCCGCTGCCCTTTGTGGGTCGTGAACAACCAGTGGCCCAGCCACGCATCGCGGTTGTCGGCGTGGGGGGCGCGGGCACGAATGCCTTGGGCCGCATCGGCGTCATCACTGGCGCCAGCGTGCGGCGCATCGCTTGCAACACCGACGCGCAATCCCTTGCCCAGACCCATGTCGACGACAGCCTCTGCCTGGGGGAAACACTGACACATGGGCAAGGCACGGGGGGCATCGCCGACCTGGGCGAACGCGCCGCAGAGCTGAGCCGCCACCACATCGCGAGCTTGCTGCGAGGGCATGATCTCATCTTCGTGCTGGCAGGGC
>JACDGC010000399.1 GCA_013815535.1 Ktedonobacterales bacterium | reverse complement strand
GAACTGGATGTGGTGGGCAGTCTCTATCTTTTGGGCGCGGCGCTCATAGGCAGCGGTGTACGCTGGGGGCCAGGGGTGGGTGCCGTCATCACGGGAGGGGCCTTTTTCTATGCCATCTTTCTGAATCCCTATCCCGCTTACCATTTCGCGCATGCCCAAGATGCCTTTCCGCTTTTCCTGGGTGTCCTCTTGGGGGTGGTGAGCATGGCGCTGGCGACGGTCGCCAACGTCACCGCCGTGCTCGGCAACTATCGTGGCGCTGGCGCACAGGGCATGCCCCGCTGGATGTATAGCGTCTTCCTGGGTGGGGTCTGCTTCATTGGTGGCGCGGCGATCTTCGCGGGCATCGCCCAGCCACCGGCCAGCAGCGCGGCGACGGCGGGCGTGCCGACGGTGCATCTGCGACTGAGCGATTTCAGTCCCGCGCAGATCACCCTCCCAGCGGGGGCGCAATTACACTTTGCCGCTGACGGTGCCGTGCCACATGTGCTGGACTATGGCCAGTGGAATGGCAAACACGCCGACACGCGCCCTTCCCCAGCGGGCCTCCCCACCCTCAATGATCTGCCCGTCAATGGCGCGAGCTTTACCATCGGGCCTTTTACGACACCAGGCACCTATACGATTCTCTGCATCGTCCATCCAGGGATGGAACTCACCATCATCGTCACTGGCTAGCAGGCAGCGGCAACAGCCAGCATCTATGGAATCGCTTGCACTGCACATGATTCCATGTATAGGATAGAGGCGATCACGGACACCCCACTCAAGGGAAAGGAGCCACCAGCATGCCCGAGGAAACCGTGCGCCCCACCACGAGCGATCCGCCCAATCCACCGTTCATCCTGTTTTGGAGCCTGTGGTTGCTGTGGTTGATCTTCTTCGTGCCGCCCGTTTTTGGCGCGGTGACGCACCCTTCTGCACGCAACCTGTGGCTCATCCTGGGCGCGGCATGTTGCACCGCGATCTACGTCTGGACGACGTGGGACAACACCTGCTACCTCCGCCGCCCGCTGACGGCGGCGGAAGCCCCCATTTCACGGACGTGGTGGGTGTTGATGAGCACGCTCGTCGTGTTGGGGTTTGTGATGGGGGTGGTTGGTGGCCAGACGTGGCTCGAACCGTATACGTTCGCTGCGGCGGTCGTTGGTGGGCGGTTCAAACCACGCCGCTTAGTGTGGGCGATTGGTGGGCTGGAAGCGCTGAACGGCATCATCTGCCTGGTGGTGTTGCACGATTTCTTCACTTTTTTGCAGGGATTGTTTTTGATGCCAGTGGTCGCCATTGCGGTCAGCAATCTCGCCTATGCGGTGGAGACGAATCGGGCGCTGCGGCTGGCGCGGCGCGAGATTGCGCGGCTGGCGGTCAGCGAGGAGCGGTTGCGTTTCGCGCGCGACCTGCACGATCTGCTGGGCCACACGCTCTCGCTGATCGCCATCAAGAGTGAACTGGCCGGACAATTGATCGCTGAAGCGCCCGCCGATGCCCGCCGCGAGGTGGGCGAGATCGAAGCGGCGGCGCGCACCGCGCTGGGAGATGTGCGCGCCGCCGTGGCGGGCTATCGCCAACCCACCCTCGCGGGCGAGATTGCGGGAGCACGCGAGTTATTGACGGCGGCGGGCATCCGCGTGACGGTCGAGCGCACCCCCAGCATGTTGCCATCTGCCGTGGAGGCGCTCTTTGGCTGGACCATCCGCGAGGGTGTCACCAATGTGCTGCGCCACAGCCATGCGCGCCACTGTGCCATCACCATCGGCTATGCCGATGATGGCTATACCGTCACGGTGTTGGATGATGGGGAGGGCATCGCCCAGCTGCCCCCGACCACCGTGGGTAATGGTTTACGCGGGTTGAGCGAGCGCGCCGCCCTGATGGGGGGCACCGTCACGCTGGCACCAGCGGTGGGTGGCGGCTTGCGGCTGAGTTTGCAGGTGCCACAAGCCGTGACTCAGCCGAGCATCACTGCGGAGGTGCCAGCATGATTCGGGTCATGTTAGCTGAGGATCAAGCGATGGTGCGCGGGGCGCTGGCGGCGTTGCTGAATCGCGAGGGCGACATCACCATCGTGGCGGAGGTGGGGCGCGGCGATGAGGCCGTGGCGGCAGCGTTGCAGCATCGCCCAGACGTGGCCTTGTTGGATATCGAGATGCCTGGCATGAATGGCATCGATGTGGCGACGGCGCTGCATGCCCAGTTGCCGACCTGTCGGGTTCTCATCCTGACCACCTTTGGCCGCCCCGGCTTTTTGCGGCGGGCCATGGCGAGCGGTGCCGTGGGCTTTTTGGTGAAGGATGCCCCCGCCGCGCAACTCGCCACCGCCATCCGCCGTGCCATGGCGGGCGAACGCGTGGTGGACCCCAACCTGGCGATGGCGGCGCTGAGCGCGGGCGATAACCCCCTGACAGAGCGCGAGCAATCCGTGCTGACCTTAGTGGCCGGGGGCGCGGGCAATGGCGAGATCGCCGCTGCCCTGGCGTTGACCGAGGGCACCGTGCGCAACTATCTCTCGACGGCCATGCAAAAGTTGCATGCTCAGACGCGCACGGAGGCCGCCGTGCGCGCCGAAGCGAATGGCTGGCTCTAGGCCGGTTCGCGGGCGTGCTCTTGGGCGGCAACCCAGATCGGCAGGGTCAAGAAGAGACCATTGGCGATGTCCATCTCACCCGCTTGTTGTTGCTGGCCAGCCAGGCAGCGTGTGTGCAGGCGTGCCACCTCACTTGGCCCCGCCAGCAGCAGGGCCGTCACCTCGCCATCGCGAAAGCGCAGTTGGGCCAGCCCCGCCGCCGTGATGCTGCCCGTATAGATCCAATGGTGTTCGCGGTCCAGATAGGGTGGGTTGGCGGCTGCATAGGTGAGGATGTTGATATCATGCTCGAAGAGCGGTTGCAGGGTTGCCGCGACCAGATCGCTTGGTGCCAGGCCGACCTCTTCGGCCATTTCGCGCCAGGCGGCTGTGAGGGGGACCTCGGTGCCGATGTGGCCCGACACCGCGACATCCAGCGCGCCCGGGGAACTATCTTTGGCGAAGCTGCGCCGCTGGGCCACAAAGAAACCTTGCGGCGTCGTCAGCACGATGTGGATGGCCCCGTGGCGTAATCCCAGCAGGTGAAACCACCAGCGTGGCCCCACCAGCGGCGCGCCATCGTCGGCCTGGTGGCGTAGCAGCACGAAAGGTTCCCTGGCGCTGGCGGGGGCATGGTCGATCCCTAATGCGGTCGCCAGATGGTCGCGGAGGGGGGTGAGCGCGTCCCACTGGGCTGCGGTGATGCCCGTGCCATCACCCAACTCGGCATGCAAGGCATGCACCTGAGCCAGATCGGCGGCATTGAGGGGTGTGAGGTTCATGACGTGGTATCCTTTGGGCGATGATCGTCTACATAGGTGATGAACGATTGGGAACCCCCCAAGGGAGTGCTATGGAAGCTGAATTATATACCATGCACCCGTCCGCGCAACTGACGCTCAGTTTCATGCCGCACCCACGCGGCTATGATTGGTTGCCAGATGCGGTGGCATCTTACCACGCACGTGGTGTGCGGCTGGTGGTTTCGCTGCTGACCGAGGCTGAGGTTTGGGTCAGTGGCTTGATGGATGAGGCGGATGTGTGCGCCACGGCAGGGTCGCGTTTCGTGGCATTTCCCATCACCGATCGTGGTGTGCCGCCCTTCGCGCCCCCAACCTTCGCCTTCATCCAAACGCTGGCAGATGAGGTGCGCGCGGGCACGCGCGTCGCCATCCATTGCTGGGCGGGCATCGGGCGCTCGGCGCTCATTGCCGCCAGTGTGCTGGTTGCGCTGGGGCTCGATGCCCAAATGGCCTTTCAGATGCTCATGCGTGCGCGGGGCATGGCCGTCCCCGATACCCCGGAACAATATGACTGGGTGGAACGATTTGCCCGAAATCAGCGCCCAGTGTCATAGGCTTGTGTAGTGACTTTGTGGAAAATGTAGGGAAAAGCCCCGCAAGCCGCTAGAATTTTGAGGAAAGATACGGTATACTGGTTGCAGGGCAGTGGAAGAGATTCCCCCGCTCGCAGTGTACACGGTGGCTCGGTCAAAGTCGGTCTTCCCTCTGCTTGGGTGGTGCGCGTCTAGACTCAGCAATCCCGTTCTGTCAAATGCCTTCCAAGGCGCCACTAGGGCGTACCCCATCCCACTCAGGCAGGGCCATTCGCCGCACAAGAAAGGTCCATACACACTTTGGGTACCGACAAGACGCTCCGCTGTCGCGACTGCGGAAATGACTTCATCTTCACCGCTGGTGAGCAAGAGTTCTTTGCCAGCCGTGGCCTCACCAACGATCCCTCGCGTTGCCCCGACTGCCGCAAGGCCCGCAAGATGCAAGGCGGCATGGGGGGTGGCAGCAGCCGCCCACGTGGTGAGCGCGAGTTTTTCAGCGCCACGTGTTCCAGCTGTGGTCGCGAGGCGCGGGTGCCCTTCCAGCCGCGCGGCGACCGCCCGGTCTATTGCAGCGATTGCTTCCAGCAGCAAGGTGCGGGCAGCTCTTCGCGCTACTAAGGCGCATTTCCCCTGCGGAGGCATCACGGATAGACGCCCTTCGCGCTAGCACGCTATCATGCAAGGATCACCAAAACAGTGGTGATCCTTTTTTTTGCGGCACTCGTGGGCAATGCATGGC
>JACDGC010000398.1 GCA_013815535.1 Ktedonobacterales bacterium | reverse complement strand
ATCTGGCACAGGGTCACGTCCATGAAATGCCGCCGTCCGGCGGGACCGCCAATGACTAGATCGAGATCCGCTGGCTCGAAGAGCACGACCGTCACCAGCCCCACACAGTCGATGGCACGCCGCGCGGCACCATCGATGCGAATGCGTTTGCCCGTTGCACGGGCCATCCCTGGTGGCAATGGTGGGGGAGGCAATGATGGGGCCGTGCTGGGGGCTGCCACGGTGGGATCGTTGGCCCACAGGCCATCAGGGTCGTCGGGACTGGGGGGCGCGCTGATGACGATTTCTAGTTTCAGCGGGCCACCCGCGCGCTCTACCGCAGCAGCGAGGCGCGCAAAGTGACCGGAGGCTCCCCAGCGCACCAACTCGCGGTCCGTCCCCGCGCGAAAAGAACGCATGGTCGCCAGCATGCGGATGGCCTCACACAGATTCGACTTGCCCTGAGCGTTATCACCCGCCACGATGAAACGCCCTGGCCCAAAGACCAGGTGCTCATCCGCGTAGTTGCGATAATCGGTCAGGTGCAGCGCTTCTAGATACACGGCTCAGCCATCCTTCATCCCGACATTCTCTCGCAGTATATCGCGTGGCGGAAGGTCGCTGCGTGATCTGTGCACGATGCACAGTGTAATCGGCGGTGGGGGCGGGACGGGTGCGCCGCCGTGTGGCAGCAAACCTGCCGCCGCGCACGGCATGGTCATTCCCAGCGAAATGTGGTAGCTAGTTGCACATGGATGGTACAATCAGGGCCACATCTCATCCGTACGAGGGAGTAGCCACCATGATGCAGACATCGCCGTCAGCGCCGCCCGTCGTCATCCTCAACCCGGCCTCGAACCGGGGGAACATGGATCGCTTTCGCCACTTGGTGCGTTCGCGCGCCGAAGCCGAAGGCGCCGAGTATGTGGAGTCGCAGCGGCGCGGCGACGCCAGCGATGTTGCACGCCGCGCGGCAGAGACAGGGCGCGGCGTGGTGGTGGTGGGCGGCGACGGGTCCATCAATGAGGTGGTGAATGGCTTGCTTGCCGCGCAGCAACGGGTGCCGCTCGGCATTGTCCCGGCTGGCTCGGGCAACGATTTCGCGTGCAACACGCTGGGGCTTCCGCGTGACACGGCCCAAGCGGTGGAACGCGCCTTCACCGGCACGCCCATGGATGCCGATGCAGGAATCGCGAACGGGCGCTATTTCGCCAATTCCTTCAGTGTGGGATTAGACGCCGATGTCACGGTTGCTTCCGAGCACTTAAAGCGCTTCCCGTTCATGACGGGCACGACGCTCTACTACACGTCGTCGCTCCAGCGCCTCTTCTTTGGCTATCGCAAGTGCCCATGGCTCACCCTCACCATCGACGGACTGGCGGTGGAAGGCCCCGAGGTTTCGCGCCATGTGTTGGTCGCTGTGATGAATGGGCCAACCTATGGGGGCGGATTTCGCATCAATCCCAAAGCGAACCATACGGATGGCATCTTCGATGTCTGCTCGATTCGCTATATCTCCCGCTTGCGCGCGATGACTTTGCTGCCGGTGGTCAAGCGCGGCGCGCACGAGAACGAACCAGAGGTGCGCTTTTACCACGGCCAGACCCTGGGCATCGACTGCCCCACTGGCGTCAATGCGCAGATGGATGGGGAGACCCTCAGAGATACCCACTACGATGTCCGCGTCCTCCCTGCCGCGCTGTTCGTGCGCGTGTGAAGGCGGGGCGGGGGGAGGGCGACACGCACATCTCTGGTGGGCTGCTCCTTCGCGGTCACGCGAGTTTGTGTTTACCTGCACCATGCCAACGCGGACGGCTGGCATGATGAGCGAGATGCGGTTTTCTTGAGCGTGCCAAATGGTATATAGTGACAAGGCATGCTGCACGGCGAAAAAGTCCGGATCGTGCCATACCCTTTGTAGCGTGTAAGAAATGATTACAGACATGATATTGCTCCCTATTCCATGGGAAGGGAATGGTTTTGGATGACGCACATGACAACCCTTGATACGATGCCAGCACCGGAACGGCTGGACCCACGCCTGCCGGAAGTGCAGCAGCAGTTGGCGAAGCGCACCCCCCACGGCGGCTATGTCGTGCCAGATGCCGCGCTGGTGGTGGCCATCCGTGCCTTTGATGCACGCCAAAACGCCGAGCCACGCAACCGGCTCTTCGAGGTGTTGGTGCAGCGAGCGCGCCCGATGTTTCGTAAAATGGCGGGGGGATTGCGCGCGCATCCTGAATGGGTCGAAGATGCCATTGCCGATATGACGATGCAGTTATGGAAGGAAGTGTTAGATCCGAAAGAGACCTTCATGGTGCAGAACTTTGGCATCTATCTGAAACGCCTGGCGGTGGATCAGTTCAAGCACACGCTGCGGAATGAGGGGCGGCTCTATCGGACCAATGAGCAAGGCCAGGTGACGGGACGGCCCGACCATGTGCCCGCCGCGTTGATCGATTCACTCGACCGCGCGCCACGGGCCGATGACGAGACGAACGTTGCCACCGACCTCATCGCTGACGCGAATGACGCGCTGGGTGACCGCGAGGCCGAGATCGAGGCGGACCGCATCTTGCACTTTGTGCGCGATCCGCTGGATCGCAAGATCGTGACGCTGCGGGTGTTTTTGCACCTGAAGTGGGATGAGATTGCGGCGGCATGTGGCATGTCGGAGCGCACGATGCGCACCCGCTTTGAAATTGCGCGGGCGCAAATGGCGATGGGACTAGGCGGGCGTTCGGCCTTGCCTGAAGAAGAGACAGAAACGGCGACCAGTGCACCCACCAAACGTGCCAAGGGACGCAAAACCCGAAAGGATGGACATCCATGAATAAAACAATCCCGGCGGCGACCCTTTCGCACGAGCAACAGATCGAGCTGACGCTGGCCTATGAGCGCGGCACCGACGCGGCACTGGTGCGGGAATGGCTGGGGCGCTACCCCGTGCTCAGCGACGACATCATCACTTTTGTGCTGGCCTTGCGGGTCTTGGATGGCCCGGATGTCGCCCTGGAGGGCAACCTGGAGGCGGCGATTGACCGGGGGATGGCGCGTGGTGTGGCAAGCGCGGTGGCGGCAACCCCCACCCGCGCGTGGGGACTGCGCGAAGCGCTGAAGAGCGCGAATCTGACCAAAAGTGCCCTGGCACGGCAACTGCGCCTGGGGTTGGATGTGGTCGACAAATTCGTGCAAGGGCAGATCAATTTAGCGACGGTGCCCCAGCGCTTCTTCGCCGAATTAGCGACGGCGCTGGACACGCAACCCGAGCTGGCGTTTGCCTGGGCACAGCATTCCACTGGGGTGCGCCCCGCCAACCTGCGCGCTGAGGCGGGCATGCACGACGAGGCCCCAGCCGTGGAGTCCTTCGCAGATGCGATCGCGCACAGCCCTGCGGCGAATATGAGCGCAGACGCACGGACCTATTGGCTGGCGGACTGAGACGACGCCAGCAGGAGGCGCAACAGACTCCACAGGCTGACAAAGGCCCAAGTGCCCTCCAACAAGAGGAAGCCCCACTGATGCTCGACGATGGCAATGACGGCAAGGATGGCCGAGCCAAATGTATTGAGTACAAGGTAGGATACGCCCGTGCTGGTGAGGCGACGCGCTTGATTGGCGATGAAGGCGGCCAAGATGGCCAGTGAGCCGACGAGAGAGATAATCTGAATCACGACTTCACCCACAGTGATGGCTCCTCGTTCCTACAGAGATATGCCCGCAACTGGTAGCAGTTGCGGGCGTGATTTTTTTAGGGGTGACGGGGGAAACGGTTAAAAGAGGCCGTGACGACTGGGGCCATCGACGGCATCCACGGCGTTGTCAGCACCCTTGACCACGCCTTGCACCGTCCGCACGGCTACCGTCCAGACGGTGAAGAGCGAGCCCATCGCGAGCGCAAGCAGGATCGCCGCAACGTGGACGAAGAGCGTGTTGGAGGATGTGGACACTGCCAGATTTTGCAAGGTGACATCGCTTTTGTTGAGGAGGGTGGCGAGACCCTCGACCAAAGCGCCACCGATGATGAGGCCGAAGAAACCGTTGCGCAGTGATCGTCCGAGGGTCTGACGGATGGCACCAAAGATGGTTAAAGCTACCATGGAAAGCTCCTTTGCGGGATGATGACAAGAATGAACAGGCTGTTATGATTGTACGTGGTTATGGCAAGTGTAGCGCAAGTTCCTTGCCTATTTGCTAGCTCTGCCTTTGCCGAATGACGGCACCCACGCTGGCGGGTTGGTGGAATACGTTGCTATGCGATGGGCGCGTTATCCTATATAATGAGGAACAAGGATGCCCAGGTGGGCAAGAGGTATTGAGGATGCTGCAATGAACCCGATTGTGATGCTGATGACCTTCGCGTCGTTTTTCCTGGTGATGGGGGTGCGCTATGGGGCCCAGGCGGCGATGGCGAATCTGCTGGGGGATAGCAGCCCCGCACGCCAGGGGCGACTGTCGCTGAATCCGTCGCGCCATTTGGCGGCATTGGGCACCTGTGTGGCGGTCCTCTTTAGCTTCCCTTTGAGCGGGGCTGCCGTCGGGTTAGGCTGGGGCAGGCCGATCCAGCCGGATGCGATGCGGCTGCGCACGGGGGCGAACGCGGGATTGGCCATCGTGGCGTTGACGGGCATTGCGGTGAATCTGCTGCTGGGGCTGGCCC
>JACDGC010000397.1 GCA_013815535.1 Ktedonobacterales bacterium | reverse complement strand
CGTGGGCGGTGAGTGCACCACTCGTTCCATCGCAGTCGTCCGGGTAGCTAGCATTCGCCCAATCCCACGTCGTCAGATCGCCCGCCGTCGCGGTTGGTGCGCTCACAGTTGTGGTGGCAGCGGGGATAACCACGGTGGTCGCCGCGCAACCTGTCGGGGCCAGCAAAACAAACAGTAACAGCCAATGCCATCGCATAGTAAGTGATCCACTTTCTACTACCAGTTGTTTCTACAATAAACGCCCCTCCCCACCTTTTTTCGGCATATAGGGGGACACCATCCCCCGCCTCTCCAAGCGTTTTGGCTATTTTACACCCCCTCAACCATTGAGAACAGCATGTGGCACGGCAAAAGTGCGGGCCGCTCTCGTCATATCTCTCCACGCTTGTAAATCCCCTCCCCTAAATCCAACATGACAAAAAATATTATTATATCATATATATAGAAGAAAATCTACACAATTAATGTGATGTGTATAATAAATAACAGTCTAGTGCAATTCATTCAAATATAGAAAATAATGTGATAAAGTATTTATTGTACCTCGATATGAGGCACATGGATTTGAGATAGAGTTGAATCTATCGTATGTGAAATGAATGGAGTATGACCGTGAGTCGAACATTGGCGTTGGCGATTGTGTCAGCCGTATTGGTGGCCCTCATCCTGACATTGGGGACCGAATCAGCCCATGTTATAAGTGCCCATCTTAGCAGCGCGAGCCATATCTTGCCGCAGTGCGGTGAAGTCGGCGGACCGCCCTGCATCCATTGATTTTCCGATTTTACTCGTTCAAACCGGGGAAGCAGCACAGATTACCAACGTATCCGTGTCGCTTTCCCGGCTTCGCGCAAATGTAAAGTTTCCCCGTGAAGCCCTATCGAAATCAAATAAATGATTTTTTATGTGAAATGATGTATAATTAAATGGATGATATAAATGTACCTTAACTGATTTAGCAAAGGGGTTTAGTGTGATAAAAACACAAGTTACTTGCTGGCTCTTACAAGAGTGCGATGCACAAGATGACTGCTGCGACTCCAATTTTGAGAATCTCATCGCACCGCTCTACCAAGCTATCGAGAGCACAAATGCCCGCGCGATTCTGGCACACATGCATGCCATTGAAGGCAAGTTGTTGTTCCGCAAAATTGGAGTGTCGCCACGTCAATCGGCCAGATATTGGTTTCGAGCTGCTTGCTGGTATGCCTCCGCGACTCAGTTATCCGACGCTCTCGAGGCCTGTGAGATGTGTCTGCGGGTCGTAGATCCCCAAGATGAATTGGCCTTGCTCACCCTCCATACCCTATGGGGACAGCTCGCTGAACAGTTCGGTGATCATGTCCACGCGCAACGCAGTTATATTCAAGTCATCGCATTGACACAACGCCTCGCCCATGACCGGGATTCATCCATTCACGGGCCTGAAGACCATGAATTGTATATGATCGCTGTCGCGTATCGGCTCAAACACCCGGCCATAGCTCAGCATCCACAATAGAAGGACTGGGCCTAGTAACAGGTACTTCCCTTGTATGATATGCTCAAGACGAAGGATTTCATACATGGGAGGGCCAACCCCCTTGTCGCTTGTTACCCCACCTCCATACAAATTGTGGAAGGATGCGCGCTGGATCTTTGATAGCTATTTGCTTCAACCAGCTGATGAAGGCGACCGGCACGTTTTTGCTGACCTTGAGCGACGCCTCGAGGCCATGTATCAGGAATGTCTGCAAGAACGCTACGCGCAAGCCTACCAGCTTTGGCAGCTGGTGACGCTTGACCTCCTCGCGCCCGCATCAACGCCGCAACTGGCTCGGTACTACTTCCTGGGCACGGAACTGGCCCTCGCGTTAGAGAAATGGAAAGATGCTTTCGATCACGCGAGTTCATGCAGTGAACATATCCCTGAATCTGACTGGATCAGCCATGTGCAGCTCGCAAGCAAACTTGGCGTCGCGGCCCTCTATTCGAAAAACTATCGTCCTGCCGCCGATGCCTATTCCACCATCATCGCGCATGTTGACGAGGGAAAGCAGATTCGTTTCATCCAAGGGGAGTGGGAGAACTTCTTGGCGAATGCGTACCTGCAACGTGCCCAAGCAGCGCACGCGCTGGGATACTTCGACCAGGCGCAAGATGATTTGAGTGATGCGGTTGCTTTGCTGAACCAGTGGAGCGCACAGAACGACTTGCAAGCCCCGCTCGCTCCAGCATCCGACGATGTGTCGCCCCAGACGTCTTTGGTCCCGCTCAAAGCCAGCACGGCATCTGAAGTGTTGCAGCATCCCGATCGCTCGACCAAGACGTGGCTCGAATTGTACGCTTTTATTCCCTGGCAGATCGCAACAACCTTGCTCTGGGAGCACAAGCTCGATCCGGCACAATTCAGCCTGCATGTCTGGCGCGATGCCTATCAGACGGTCTCAGCCGCCGCACAAAACTGTGAGGGCCGGGTGGGCATGTTGGGCTATGCCGCTGATTTGCATGGGTTCGCGGCAGAGATTGCTTTGACGCCGTGTGAGCATCTGGCACCGATTGACTGGCTGCCCAAGCTGGCGGCGGCAGAGGCATCGCTCGCCTCGGCAGACCTCATTGTCCATTTGCAAGCCAGCACGGCCCCCCTCTCGCCCGTTTCTCAGCATCTCATCACCCTGATGCACCTTTTCCATGCCTATTGGACGGCCCAATTGCGCTACGAACTGACCGGCAAGAGCGAAGCGCTGGTGACCCTTAGCGTGGATGTGCAAGACTATATCCATCGTGTTCGGCAAGAGGACTTTCACCATCTCGAAGGGCGTGGCTATTTTCTCTTGGGGTTGCTTACCGATCCGCTTTACGAAGTGCCAGTCATGGCGCTGGCTTACTATCGGCGTGCCCTCGCGCTTTTCGAGCAAGCGCCAGAGGCGTTTTATCCGCACCGGATGGAAACACAGCGGGCAATTGAGCGCATCTTGCACGAGTTCCCCCACCTGAAAGACTAGCTCGAACTGCTCGACGCAAAGCGACGAACATCGCGCGCACGGCGTTCGTCGCTTTCCCGTGGTCGTCACCATCCCCTGTCGATGCCGACCATCTCGCTAGAGGCTCAGTGCTGTCAAGATATCGCGCATCTCTCTGAAGGCATAGGTGGGGTGCATCGCCAGCAACGGCGCGGGATCGTGTGGCCCCCATAAGGCCGCCCCACTCAGCGCGCCAGCTTCTGCCGCGCATTGCATATCCCCCACGCCATCGCCGATGAGCAGCGTGCGCGTCGCTGCCATGCCCAGCGCCGTGAGGATCGGTTGCAGCGCGCGCCCCGAGGGCTTGGGGACGGGCATATCCTCCATGAACACAACGTGGCGAAAATAGGGCGTCAGCCCCAGCCGTGCAATCTCTGCCTGCCCCCATGCCCGCAGCTTATTCGAGAGCAGCGCCAGCGGAATGCCCACCGCGCGCAATGCCGCCAGCGTGGGAATGGCATCGGCAAAGCACCGCGCCGCCTCGCCTTCGTGGTCGGTGTAATATTCCATGAAGGCCACCATCAGTTCAGGAATGTGCCCGCGCCCGTTGCTGACCACACCGAGCGAATCACGCAACGGCAGGCCCAGGCTGCGGGCCACCAGCGCTGATGCGGCGGGTTCGCCAAAGATGGCGCTCACCGCTGCCTGAGTCGCGGCGACATGCAGCGCGGCGGTGTCAACCAAGGTCCCGTCCAGGTCGAAGACGACCAGATCGCAGTGACGTGTCATCAGGCATCACTCTCGTGGGAACGATTATGCGGTGGGCGCCAGGGCGCGGGCATCGGCCATGGGCAACTGCACAAAGAACGTGCTGCCCTGCCCTGGCGTGCTCTCGGCCCAGATGCGCCCGCCTTGTGCCCCGACGAGTTGGCGACAAATATAGAGCCCCAGGCCAGTGCCACGAATATGCGGCCAGCGGGTGACATCATGTAACCGAGCGAAACGGCCAAAGAGTTGGGGCATTTGCTCTGCCGCAATGCCCATCCCTTCGTCACGCACGGCGATGCACACCTGCTCATCAGCGGTGCTCCACGCCGTCACAGTGATGGTGCCGCCCTGGGGTGAATATTTGATGGCATTGCTCAGCAGGTTGCGCAGCACTTGTTGCAGGGCCAACGCGTCACCGCGCACCAACAGCGTGGGGGCCACATCACACCGGAGGGTGTGTTGGCTCGTTCCCCCTTCGCACTGCGCGATCGCGGCTTGCACGATGGGGGCCAGTGGCAACGGACCCACTTTCATCGGCACATGGCCAGTTTCGTAATACATGACCTGCACCAGCAGATCCGAGAGATACGCCAGTTCCCCCGTGGCCTGGAGCGAGCGTTTGATGTAATCTTGCGCTTTCTCAGGCGAGATGCGGTCATGGTAGCGCTGCAAGATTTCCAAATAGCCATTGATCGCCATCAGCGGCGAACGCAGTTCATGAGAAACGAGCGAGATCAAGTCATCTTTGCCGTCGTGGGTGGGGCTGTGTTGGTCGCTGCTGGCCGTGCTGGCGCGCTGAATGGCAGCCATGACGGTCGCCGTCGCGCTCCGTAGGCCCAAGTAGTCGGTGGCACCCGCACGCAGCGCGGCGGTGGCCCCCCGGACAGTGGGCTGTTGCGCCAGCACGATGATGCGCGTCGGCAGGTGATGCTC
>JACDGC010000396.1 GCA_013815535.1 Ktedonobacterales bacterium | reverse complement strand
GCGACGGGTATGGCATCACCGGGCAATGCGGAGATGTGGGTTTGACCTAAGCCTGCGTACACTGCATTTGCAGAATGTTTACTCTTTGGCGGAAAAATCCGGCACGGGGGCGCTAGCAATCCGCGTGGGAGGTCGGCTATAATGGGGCTATCAGACGCCAGTCGTCACTCGCGCCACCTGGCGCGCAGAATACGTGCCACCAAAGGAGCGTTCCCCCCATGACCTATGTGATCACCTCGCCCTGTGTCGGTGTGAAAGATGCCTCGTGCGTGGATGTGTGCCCCGTAGATTGCATCCACCCCACCAAGGATGAAGCCGATTTCGCGACGGTCGATATGCTCTTCATCAACCCCGATGAATGCATCGACTGTGGTGCTTGTGAACCGGCTTGCCCTGTCGCGGCGATCTTCGAGGAAAGCGCCGTGCCCGCCGCCGACAAGCAATACATCCAGATCAATGCGCAACGCTTCGCCTAATCTCCCCCATTGCCTTCCCCCTCGCCTTTGCTAGATGGTGAGGGGGAAGCATCATACAGGCCGCCACAAAAAGCGCGAGTGCTTCGTTCTCTCTCATGAGGAGGCACGCCATGACACCTGAACCACCCCCCTTTTTGTTGCGCGGGCTGCCTAGCGCCGATGATTCGCTCCGCATCTATCACGCGGCGGAATTGGCGCTCTCGTTGCGCTGTGAGGTGGCGCGCGGGCAGGTATTGGTGTATGGTATCATCGCGCAAGGGTATGACGCCGCCCCGGCCATTCTGGTGCGATTGCTGGGCGTGGCAGCGGGTGTGCCGCTGGTGGTTGGCGAGACCTTGGTCGAGTCGGGCAGCTTCGAGCTTGGCCCCCTGACCCCAGGCGTGTATCAGATCGAGGTGCTGCTGCCAGATCGTCTGCTAGTGATTGCGGATGTCGCCTTGCCCCATCTTCCGTCCCCCATCGCAGAGGCTGCGGGGGAAACCGCATGAAATGGAGGCTCCTCCATGGATGAAACCCAGTTTGTCGCGGCGCTGATCAACGCGCCCTGCGACGCAGCGCGCGAAGCCCTCATCGCGCAGGCGGTGATGGAGCACGCCGCCGCATTGGGTCCCTTCGCCCAAGAGGTGAAATCGGCGTGGTTCGATCGTTATCTGAACGATGACCTGGAGCGCGCCTTCGCGGTGGCCAATGGCCTCTATGAACTGGGAAATATGGCACAGCATGGGGTGGTGAGCGCGCTGGGCCTGCTGGCGCGCGGCGACGCAGAGCGCCAGAGCGGCCACGCGCTGACGGCGATGGATCTGCATCAACGCGCGGGCGAGCGCTTCTTGGCAGCAGGTGACCGCGGGGGCTGGGCACGCGCACGGGGGGGCTGGCTGATCGCCGCGACCCACGCTGGCCGCGTCGCCGAAGTTGACCTCGCCGCGATGGATGAGGCACGCCAGATTCTGACCGATACCGGGCAAACATTTCGCTTGGTCGTCTTAGAGCAAAATATTGGGCTGGCATATATCTATCTGGGGTTTCCCCAAGAGGCGATGAAAGCCTTCGACCGTGGGCTGACCTATACGAGCGAACACACATACACAAATCTTAGGGCCATGCTGCTGGGCAACAAAGCCAATGTTTTCTTTTGGCAAGGCGATCTTTCTTTTGCGCTCAGGTTTCATCAAGAAGCGCATGCATCTTTCTTGGCGGCGGTGAATAAAAACTCTGCGGCGATCGAAGAGATATACCTATCGTCTATTGCCCGTTTGAAATGGCATCATCGTGAAGCGCTGCACCATCTTAGTTCAGCTATTCACACACTGCAAGATACAAAACTCCTGACGATGGTAGCATTTGCGCTGAATTACCGAGCGATCATTTTGTTGTCGTTGAATCGGAATGAAGATGCTTTGCAAGACGCGCAACAGGCCGTAGACATTATTCGCGGGTTAGAGGTTCCCATAGATCTTGCCTTAGCCTTACGCACTTTAGCCTTAGCCTCTGATCGCTGCAATCTGGCGGAAAGAGCCCTACAGTCGCTCTCGGAGAGCGAAAAGATCATGGTCGAAGCGGGGTATGCACAAAAAGCGATACCCATTGCCTTGGAAAGAATCGCCCTATTATTACGCAATGGTGATGCCCTCCAGGCGAAGGCAGCGGCATTTACGTTACTCAAAGAGCCCTTGCTGCACGAGTCGGCACCCTTCAAAAGTGAAGCCCTTCTCCTCGCTGCTGAAACATCGCTCGCATTAGGTGAGGTTGGGCATGCCTCAGCCATGACTCATGCGCTTCTTCGGCGTCATGCCTCTTCAGAATCGTTAGATTTACTCTATCGCGCCCACTTATTATTAGCGCGCGTCAATAAACGTGAGGGACATGGAGAAGAGGCTTTGCAATCTTACCAGCGAACCATTGAACATCTTTCTCAGCATCTTCATGAGCTCGTTCTTGATCAGCGGGCCCAGTTCCTCGAAGATAAGGATGCCGTTTATCTCGAAGCCATGGAAACTGCGCTATCGTGTGGCAAAATTGATGAGGCTGTCGCGTTTCTTGAAGCAAGCCGAAACTTTGGCGAGTCACGGTTCATCGTTCCGAATTCACAGGTAAATCGTCAAATTGTGGCGTTACGCCAACGGCACCGGAATGTCAGCGAGTCTTTGCTCAGCATGCCCTCTCAGTCACACTTGACCTTTGCCGCACAGCAGGAATTAAAACGCTTAACGAGTCAGCTACGCGACGTGCTAGAAGAGCACACGCCGCCATCACCTCTCAAATCGCTCACGAATCAGCCTCTCTTTCCTTCAGCGATTCCCATGGTGCTCATGTATGCCTTACTTGAGCGAGATGTGATCATTTTTGTTGTGCAAAATGGCCACATTACGACCGAACGCGTTACCAACGGAGCGCAACAGCTTCGCAAAACAGAGCGGGCAATACGCCTCGGCATCGACACCCTTACCGAGCGACTGGCGACGGTTCCACCTCAGCAATTGCCATCTGAATTGTCCCAATGGGGGGCATCCTTGCGGATGAACTTGGGTCGCTTATGGTCACTGCTCGTTCAGCCTGTGGTGCATCTGCTACCGCCCGATGACGCGCCACTCGCATTTATTCCCCATGGCATCCTCCATGCCGTTCCTTTATTGGCGATGCATGACGGCGAACGCTATGTGGCAGAACGCTGGCGCGCTCATATCCTCCCCTCGCGTCGCGTGTTTTCCCCCCCTGAGCGCACCGCAACCCACGCCAGTATACCGCTGCTTGCCTTGGGCTACTCGCATGAAGAAACGCTGCCACAAGCGCGCGAAGAAGCCCAGCGGATCGCGCATATCATGGGGGGAACCGCCTGGGTTGGCACGGAAGCACGGGGGGAGCGCTTGCTGGCAGGGGCGGGCGCGCCTTTGCACCTGCACATTGCCGCGCATGGGGCCTTGCGCTTCGACGTGCCGAATGCTTCTTTTGTCCAATTGGCGGATGGACCCTTTCACCCTACCGATGTCGTCGAAATGGATCTGCGTGGGTGCCGCTTGGTGACACTTTCGGCGTGCGAGACAGGACTGGGGCGTATGAGTGGCGGCGACGAGCAGATCGGGTTGGTGCGGGCCTTTGGCATTGCGGGAGCCGAAGCGGTGCTCGCGACACTCTGGCGGGTAGATGATGCTTCGACCTTCGCGTTCATGACGTGCCTCTATCAGCACATTGCCCGTGGAGCCCCCCCAGCCACCGCATTACGCCTGGCACAATGTCATTTCATTGATGGCGGGGAGGGAGCGTTGCGTCAGCATCCCTACTTCTGGGCCGGTTTCCAACTCACGACGAATGCTTGGTATACGGAAGCCGAGTCTGTGGTTGATGTGAAGGCTATCTCGGCGTCCGGCAATCCAAAATCATAGATGGTCTCATCTCCTAAGAAAGCGAGCTATCATCATGTTGAGTGAACCACAACGTTTCCGCGTCGTGCCATATCTCCTGATCGCTTGCCTGGCGCTCAGCGTCATCGCCGGGTGTGCGGGGCCGACTTCGCATAGCTCTTCAACGAGCGTCACGCCGACGCCCACCGCCACGAAGACGAATCCTTACGCTGCACCGCCGCCTTGCACCAGCCCACCACCCGACGAGTGTCGTTTTTGGGTTCCCGGGGTCATTGCGGTGGCGGTTTCGTTTAGCCCGAGCATGGCTGCGGTGGGGGGCAATCTTACGCAGGCAGTCACGACGACGTTGCAACGGCGAATTGACAAGCAGCTAGCGCCATATGTGGGGACGCAACTGCCGCCCACCATCCAAATTGGCGCGGGAGCCGTTGTCTTCATCCAAGAGCCCCATGTGGATGACGCGACCCTTTTAGCGGATATCGATGCCATCAATGGCGCGATCCTCGCACCCAACGTGGATGGTGTTTCCCGTGGATACCTCCCGGTGGATCAAAGTACCGCATGGATCGTGGGGGCCTCGCCTGATTGGTATGGGGTGCCGGCACAGGCTGGTGGTGATCATGTGCATGGCAGCCCCGATGGGCCACCTATCCCGACGGCGTCAACCACGACTGCCACCCACAGTACGCCCGCCACTTTGGGCGTAGGGGCAGCAACGAATGTGTACGTCTTGGATACGGGGTTCCGTGATGCCAGCGGCTATCCGGCGGCGGGGGCGTCGGCGCTCTTCGATGACCTGCACAGCGTGTGGGATGAGAGCAACCC
>JACDGC010000395.1 GCA_013815535.1 Ktedonobacterales bacterium | reverse complement strand
CCGGGCTATCGCCCCGCCAAGCCGATGGTCTTCGCGGGCCTTTACCCTGTGGATGGCCCAGACTATCCAGCACTGCGCGACGCGCTGGAGCGGCTGCAACTGAATGATGCGTCGCTGATCTTCGAGCCGGAAAGTTCACTGGCGCTGGGCTTCGGCTTCCGCTGTGGCTTCCTGGGCTTGCTCCACATGGAGGTCATCCAGGAACGGCTCGAACGTGAATATCGCCTGAATCTGCTGACTACCGCGCCGAGTGTGGAATACATCATCACCCGCACCAATGGCGAGCAGGTCAAGGTCGACAACCCCGCCGATCTACCGCCGCCAAACGAGATCGAGGCCATCGAAGAGCCGGTGATGGATATCAGCATCTTCACGCCGTCGCGCTACATTGGCACCATCATGGATCTCGTCACCAGCCGCCGTGGCATCTTCAACGAGATGAAATATATCGAAGAAGAGCGCGTCCACCTGACCTATCGCATCCCCTTGGGTGAGCTGATCATTGATTTCTACGACCAGTTGAAGTCGCGCACCCAGGGCTATGCCTCGCTCGACTATACCTTTGCGGTATACCAGACCGCTGATCTGGTGAAACTCGACATTCTGGTGAATGGTGACCCCGTGGATGCGCTCTCGATCATCACGCACCGCGACAAAGCCTACACCTTGGGTCGCAGCCTCACCGAGCGCCTCAAAGAACTCATTCCCCGCCAGCTCTTCGAGGTGCCCATCCAGGCAACCATTGGCAGCAAAGTCGTCGCCCGCGAGACGGTGCGGGCCATGCGCAAAAACGTGTTGGCCAAGTGCTATGGTGGCGACATCACCCGCAAGATGAAGTTGCTGCAAAAGCAAAAAGAGGGCAAGAAGCGCATGAAGATGGTCGGCTCCGTCGAGATCCCCCAAGAGGCCTTTATGGCGATCCTCAGCCTCGAAGACAACCGCTAGACGCTCCAGTCTATGTCTCGTTCATGTGCCAGCGGGCACCCGTGGGGGTGTCTTCGATGGTGACGCCAGCATCGGTCAGCGCCGCCCGCACGCGATCGGCGAAGGGCCACTGCTTCGCCACGCGCAGGTCCGCGCGGATGGCCAGCAGCGTCTCGATCAGATCGCTGGGGAGCGGTGGGGAGGCGGTGGGGGGACCCTCCCACGCGAGCGGGATGAGCGGGGGGTCGATCTCTGCTGCTGGCGGCGCTGCCACAGGCGCGCTCGGGTGCGGAATGGCTGGCAGCGCGGATGCGTCAGACCGCAGCAACGCCAAGGGAAATTGGTCGCCGTTGGCGAAGACCTGCCGCTGCGCGCCATGAATGACGATGGCCCCACCCTTGCCATCCACCATGACCGTGCCGCGCGCGAAATCAAGGAGACAAGCGGTGTGCTCATCAATGCCCAAGATGACCACATCCGCTGGCAATTGCGCACGCAGGCGCTCGAAGCGCTCTTCGCCCAGATAGCAAAAGCGCGTATCGACCTCAGCACCTCCCTCGCTGTTGTTCCAATGGGGCACCAAAGCCAGCCGCATGCCGTATGGCGCAAAGAAGTCGAGGCCAGCATTCCAGTAGGGTTCCGCGCCGACCTTGAAGATCTCATAGACAGGAATGCTGAAGGCGCTGAGGGCGATGGTCGCCGCGCTGGAAATGTAGAGAACTGCCCCCGCTTGGTGGGCACGCGCCATCGCGGCAAGGTAGGGTGTGTCGCGCAGTTCATCGATCATATAGGTTGGGCTGCCAGGGCCAGCCACGATGCAATGGGCCGAACTGATGACCCGTTGCGCTGCTTCGGCAACAGGCGTGCCGAGGGTGGCACGGCGGGTGGCCACCACACGCGGCTGGGGTTGCCATTGTGCCAGCCGTTCGCTGATGAACTCGGCCACCTTGCCCGCCACGCGCTCACGATTCGGCTGAAAACCCGCTGGGGTATCGAGCACGGCAATGGTGCGCGGCTCAGGCAAAGAGCGCAATAGCTTTTCCAGCACGCGCCGCCCGGCTGGTGACGTTTCGCCTGATCCCAGCAGCGCGACGATTCCCACCGTCTCAGTTTCGCTCATGACATGCCCGCTTTCGTTATGATCTCACGTGCAACAGTTCTTCGTTCCCTCAAATGATAGCGAAAATCGTGAAACTCTTGCATCTGGCGCGACATCCTCCCCATAATCAAGAAGGATGCGCAGCGAGAAACGAGGATGGTCAATGGAGCAATTGCAGACGACACCTGGGGCGGTGGCTTTGGTAGGCGCTGGGGAATACCTGGCAGTGATGAACGAGACGGATCGCTATCTGCTGGGGACCCTGGGCGGGCCAGCAGCGGCGCGGGTCGTTTTGTTGCCCACCGCCAGCGGTCTGGAACCCGGCAGCCCGGCGCGTTGGAACAGGATGGGGCAAACCCACTATGCCAACCTTGGCGTCACCGATGTGCGCCCCAGCATGATCATCGACGCCGCCAGCGCCCACGATCCCGCGCAGGTCGATCTGCTGCGCGGCGCGAATTTCTTCTACTTCTCTGGGGGCAACCCACAGCACACCATTGACGCGTTGCGCGGCTCACCCGCCTGGGAGGTCATCAGCGCGGCCCACGCGCAAGGCGCGGTGCTGGCAGGGTGCAGCGCGGGCGCGATGGCTTTTGGGGGCGTGACGGTGGGTTTGCGTCTGGCCTTGTCAAATGGACCGGTGCAATGGTCGCCTGCCTTGGGCATCGTCCCCAATGTCACGGTCTTTCCCCATTTCGACCGCATGATGGGCAGTCTCAGCCGCACGGGCATCCGCACGGGTTTGGTCAAGGCGCCCGATGGCATCACGGCCATCGGAGTGGATGAAGATACCGCATTGGTGCGACTGAGCCTTGCCACGGCTGACCAGCCAGCGCGCTGGCGCGTCATGGGCCACAAAACCGTCACGATCTTTTGGCGCGGGCGTGACCCTGAAACCCTCAAAGTGGGGGCAGAGGTCGCGCTATAGGGTGTCGGCTTCGAGCGCGGTTTCGCTGGTGTGACCGAGCACCGTCGCGCAATGCTGGCACAGCCCAAAGATGGCGATGTGCTCGGTGCGGGCGCGAAAGCCATTTTGCGCCGCTAATTCCGCGCGGAGACGTTCCAGAGGGGCATCATCGATCTCGGTGATGTTGCCGCAGTGATCGCAGACCAGATGGTGGTGCGTTTGCGTGCCAATCAACTCGTACACCGCAGAGCGGTCACCTAGGTGTGATTCACTGATCAACCCTGCCTCGCGCAGCGATTCCAGCGTGCGATATACCGTCCCCTGGTGGATGGCCGGGAAGTGCTCGCGAATGCGCGTGCTAATCTCCTCGGCAGTCAGATGGTGATCGGCTTCGTTGATCGTTTGTACAACCAGCAACCGTTGTGGCGTCACGCGCAGCCCCCGCGTCACCAGCAACGCACGATAACGCCCAAAGGGATCGCTCGCCGTCATGTGTGCCCCCTGTGGGTCGTCCTATGCCCCAGTGTCGTTATGGCAAACCCGCCGCGTTGCGTGCCAGATCGATCAGTGCAGCGGGCACGATGCCCAGCGCGATCGTCCCTGCCACCGCCAGTGTCAACCCAATGACCGCGCCAATGGCGATCGGGCGGGGCTGGGCCAGCAGCTTGGCGGCGGCCAGCCCCGCGCCGGTCAACTGCACCTGTGGCTCCACGCGCAACTCTGCCTCATCAGATGAAAGGGGCGAGGCCACGAAATACATCGCCCAGATGATGCGCAGGTAATAGTAAAAGCCGATCATGCTGGCAACGACGCCAATGATGGTCAACTCAGCATGGCCGCTGACTATCGCCGCGTAAAAAATGGTGTATTTTGCCACGAAGCCGACCGTGCCTGGAATGCCCGCTAGCGCGAACAGGAAGACCGCCAGCGCCGCTGCCAGCCCTGGTCGCCGTTGGCTGAGTCCCTGGTAATCCGCCAGATCCGTGCCAAGCCCGGCGACG
Source organism: Ktedonobacterales bacterium (assembly GCA_013815535.1). Classification (GTDB taxonomy): domain Bacteria; phylum Chloroflexota; class Ktedonobacteria; order Ktedonobacterales; family JACDGC01; genus JACDGC01. The sequence continues at coordinate 732 of JACDGC010000395.1, read as the reverse complement.
CGTTCCAGCACCGTCACCACGCCGAACGCGCCCAGGTTCATCACCGCATACGCTGCCAAGTAGAAGAGTAAGGCTGAAACGCCGAGCGCGTTGCCGAGTGCGATGCCGATGAGGGCATAGCCCGCGTGCGCGATGCTGGAATAGGCCAACAAGCGCTTCACATTGGTCTGCGTCGCCGCCAGGATGTTGCCGCCCACCATCGTCACGATGGCCAGCACGATGAAGATGCCTTGCCAGTCTGGGCGCACTGGCCCCAACGCGACGACGAACACCCGCGCCAGCGCCACGAAAGCCGCCGTCTTCGTCCCAACGGACATCAGCGCGGTGACTGGGGTGGGGGCGCCTTGATACACATCTGGCGTCCAGGCGTGGAATGGGATCGCCGAGACCTTGAAGGCCAACCCGACCGCCAGCAGCGCCATGCCGCCAAAGAGGAGCGGACCAAAGCCACTCCCCAGGCTCAGCCCATGCGTCGCCACAAAATGGTGGATGGCGCTCAGGTTGGTCGCGCCCGTCGCGCCATAGATCAGCGCCATGCCATAGAGCAAAAAGCCCGAGGCAAAGGAACTGAGCAAGAAATATTTCATGCCAGCTTCCTGAGCACGTTGCTGGCCTGGTGCGAAAGCACACAGCACATATAACGGCAGCGACAGGAGTTCCAACCCCAGGAAGATGAGCATCAGATTCGTGGCGGCGGCCATCAGCACCATGCCCGTTGCCGCGAGCAGCAAC
>JACDGC010000394.1 GCA_013815535.1 Ktedonobacterales bacterium | reverse complement strand
CCTTGAACGCGCCAACAATAATAAATAAAACAACAGCAGCTTACCCGGCCTGGGCGGCTTCGATGATCTGCGCCTCGTTTTCCACGGAGCACGGGCCAGCAATGACGGGTGGTGGCCCACCATCGCCAAAGACGACAAAGCCAACCCGCACCTGCGTCCGTCGCGCGCTGGCCATCCGGCTCACGAGCTTATAGGCCGTCGGCACCGCAACCACCCGTGCCACCGCTGGCAATGCCGCAATGCGTTCGCGGGTGGCAGCGGTCAACGAGTTCGCGGCCACCGCAATGACATCCCCGTTGCTGATCGGCGCGGTGCCATGTGGCTCGGCGGCTAAGGCATGCATTACGGCGGTGCGTTCAGTCCCTGTGGCGTGGTGGTGAATGAAAATGAGCATCGTGTCTTCCCCTTTTGCGCGTAATAAAAAAGACGCAGAGGTCAATTCCTCTGCGTCTTTGGTGGTGGTGGGTACTTATAGCATCATGCGCTACCAGCACTCGCCAAAGACGAGTGCCTAAAATACGAGTATTCGTGTTGCTTGATCAGTGTGCGCATGTTGCCGTACCCCTTCTCTTTTGAGTATAGCTGTGCTTGCAAATTTTGTCAAGACAGGCAGCGCATAGGGATGAGCACGCCTGCCTTGACACATTGCGCGCCCGCCTATTCGCTGGCCACACCCACGGCTTCGGGAATGCCCGCTGCGGCTGGCACGGGCAACACAGGCCAAGCCCCCTGAATCGCTTCGCTGCCATCCCAATACGCGACAGCGCCCATCTCATAGACATCCAATCCGGCGATCTCCTGAGCCGCCGGAACGCGAATGCCCATCGTCTTATCTAATCCTTTGAAGAAGAGCCATGAGATGCCAAAACCCCAAGCGAGTGCTACCACAGCGCCGATGACCTGTGCGACCAACTGCCCCGGGTCCCCGTAAAGGATGCCATGGACCTGGAAGCCGCCATAGTTGGCTGTGCCATCTGCAAAGATGCCGACCGCCAACTGCCCCCACATCCCATTGACCCCATGCACCGAGATGGCCCCGACCGGATCATCCACATGGAGCACATTCTCGAAGAACGAGACAGCCAACGGCACTAACAAGCCAGCTATCGCACCAATGATGAAGCCATTGATAGGGCTGACATAACCACTGGGTGCCGTGATGGCGACCAAGCCCGCGAGGAAACCATTGATGGTCATGCCCGCGTCTGGCTTCCCTGTGCGAATCCACATGTAGGCCATCGCCACCAATGCGCCGCTGGCCGAAGCCAGCATGGTCACGACGGCGATCATCCCGATACGCAGATTGCCATTGCCAGCCGCGCCTAAGGTGCTGCCAGGGTTAAAGCCAAACCAGCCGAAGGAGAGGATCAACGCGCCAGTGATGGCGAAGATGATGTTGTGGCCGGGGATCATCTGCGCTTTGCCGTTGATGAATTTGCCAATGCGTGGCCCCAAGACCACCGCGCCAGCCAGGGCCGTCCAACCGCCGATGGCATGCACCACACCACTGCCCGCGAAATCGACGTAGCCTTGCCCAAAACCGTTAGCGCCCAACGGGCCAGCATGGCCAAGCTGAGACAGCCAGCCACCGCCCCAGGCCCAGTTGCCATAGATCGGGTAGATGATGGTCGAAACGAAGAGGCCATAGACGACGAAGGCCGCCCATTTCCAGCGCTCTGCCATGGCCCCGGTCGGAATCGTCGCGGTGGTATCCATAAAGACCATCTGGAAGAGGAAGAGCACCGCGATGCCCACATCATATGTGCCATTGGTGAGCATGAAGCCATGGAAGCCGATGACATTCCATGAACCGATGTGCAACTCTTGGTTCAGCGCCGCCGTGCCACCCAGATTTCCAGCCGCAAAGCCGCCAAATTGGAAGGCAAAGCCCAAGAAGAAATACCCGGTCATGCCGACCACATAGACCAGGAAGTTCATCGCCATGACATGCAGAGCGTTTTTGCGGCGACAGAAGCCTGTCTCAACCAGCGCAAAGCCCAACTGCATGAACATGACCAGATAGCCACAGACCAACGTCCAGGTGAAGTTGACCCCCAGGCGATTCTGGTTCACCAGCACGGCGAGCTGGGTCGCGAAGGGTTCCGCCGTTTGCGCTTTGGTCACGTCATCCTGCGTGATGGTCCCTGGGGCGACGCCGACCAATGAGGACGTTGTGTTGCCAGTCGTCAAGCCTGACGTGTCACCCGTTGGCCCCGTACTAGAGATGATGGAAAACGCAATGCTCAGTGCCATGACGAGGACCGTGGCACCAACGACCCAACTAAATTGCTTGAGGCGCGGAGGAATGGCAGGGCTTGGCGTGGAGAGCTCCACACTGCTCATGGGAGTTTCCCTTTCTGGTTGTTATGGTGTTGTGGCACGTGGCAGAGGCTACCGACGTGTTGCGATGGCGGCGCGCGAAGAAGAGCTACGAGAGCGTTTGTCGCCAGCCGAAGCCGCGACGTGAAGATTGCGCCGCATCAAAGCGAGAACGGGGGCATCATCGGGTGCGCGTGGTAGCCAGATGTCTACCGGACGCCAATCATCTTTCCCGACGAGGTGTGCGCGGCCCGGACGTTCTTCCACCGTGCTGAATTCATTCCAGCGATAGAGGGGCGTCCGACCGATGGTGATGCCGCTCTTGGTCAGGGTCGTGCGGGTCGGTAGCGCTAAGATCAACAGCATGGTGCCCAGTGTGATGAGGAGAGATACCGGGTTGATCCATCGTCCGACGGTGCCGAGCACAACGAGGCCAGCCAAGGCATAGACATTGGCCCGTTGCATGCGCACCCGCAGACGAAAGGGCAAGACATAGCTGAGCAAGGCGGGTTCCTGGGGCTGCTTGACCCAAGGCAGATAGATCCGCGCCACCATGAGCGCCAAGCTCCCGATGATGAGGAAGCTGATGGCGGTGTGCAAAAAAGTGTACGCTGAAGGCATGAAACTCCTCCTATCGTGACAACGAGGACGGCGCGACCGAGCTAGCGCGTCGGAGCCAGCGCGGTCTGTGCAACCAACCCCAGTTGATGGGAGGGTTTTCACGCGGTATCGAGCGTTTCAATTCCTTTTCCACACCCAGCAAGAAGGCACGGATATAGTCGCGCACCGCGACATCTGGTGCAGGCAACTTTGCTGCGCGGCGCACGGCGTCGTGCGCGGCTGGGATCAGACCTAAGCGCATGAAGACTTCTGCGCGTTTGACGTGAATGATCGCTTCCTTGGGAGCCAGTTTCACCGCGTATTCCAGATCGCGCATGGCCTCGTCGGGGCGGGCGAGTTCCAGATACACCGCGCCGCGATAGGCATAGCCTGTGGCGAAATCTGGCGCATAGAGGATCACCTCATCAAGGGCGTTTTCAGCCTCCCCCCACTCTTTGCGCCGGGCATAGCAACTGGCCAAGCCAAACAGCGCCGAGGCTTTTTGGGGGCCACCAGCGGCGATGATATCTTGGTAATAGGCCATGGCTTGGTCGATGTTACCATCTTCAAGCGCTGCCTGCGCTTGATCTAACTGTGCGGCAGATGAAACATAGGTCATGCTCATTCGGCCTCCTCTCCAATAAGTTCCCATTCTGGTGCGATGAAACCGACCGCGACGACTGCTTCCCCCGGCATCGCAGAGGCACGACTGCGCCGAGCCTGCACCGTGAAGATGCCTTTTAGCAGCAGCGGCGTCACTAACGTCGTCGCGACACTCAAGACGACCACCATGGCGAAGATCGATGACGACAAAATGTGCGCGTTGAAGCCGATGGAAGCGACGATCAGCGCGACCTCGCCGCGTGGGATCATCCCAATGCCGACCGCCAGCGAATCCCCCCACCCTAAGTGACTGATCTTCGCCCCGAAGCCACAACCGATGACCTTCGTGAGGATCGCCAATCCCAAGAAGAGGCCGAGCCAACTCAGATTGATATCGGTGATATGGACATTCAACCCTAGTGACACAAAGAAGATGGTGGCGAAGAAACCCGAGGCGAGTGTTTCGATCCCCTGAATTACCCGTTCGTGGGGGGCGGAACGTGCCAGCACCAAACCCGCCACATAGGCACCTGTGATGGGTGCCAAGCCGCCCACCACCTGGGCGCTCCAAGCGAAAAGGAAGCCTACCCCGACCGCCACGGCCAAAAAATCTTCGACATGGCGCTTGGCGAAATAGCGCAAGACGGGGGTGAGCAGCCAGCCAGCCACCAGGGTGATGACGATGATCATCCCCACCCGCAAGAGGGCTTCGGAGGGTGCGGTGCCGCTCTGTTGGCCGGTAACCACGGTCAACAGCAGCAAGCCCAACACGTCGTCGATCACAGCGGCCATCAAGATGGTGCGCCCGACTTGGCTTTGGGCCTTGCCCATCTCACGAAGCGTCGCGGCAGTAATGCTGACGCTGGTAGCGCTGAGCGCGACACCAATCACCAGTGCGACATTGATGGGCATCCCCAGTTCATAGGCCAGGGCGCCACCCGCCACGAAGGGCAGCAACGCACCACAGCAGGCAACGAGGAAAGCGGAAACGCCGATGCCCTTGAGCGCGCTGAGATCCGTTTCCATCCCAACGAGTAACATCAGCAAGATGACGCCGATGTCGCCTAATGTACCAAAGAAGGAACCTGGGATCATATTGGCGATGAAGGGGCCAAGGGCCAAACCTAGCTCCAGTTCACCAAAG
>JACDGC010000393.1 GCA_013815535.1 Ktedonobacterales bacterium | reverse complement strand
GGATGGGGGTGTTCGTCTGAATGCCATTGAGATAGCGCTTGATCTCGGTAAAGGAGGTGGGCGCCACCGTGCGGTCGGTGGGACTGATGGACACCTGATAGCGCGACGACTCTTGCTGAATCACAATCGGTTTGACGCTCATCGTTCCCGAATAGGTCGGCACCATCGCGGCCTTCCCATGTTTGGTTTCAGGGACCAGGTGGAGGCCCGCATGGCGCGGCACTTCCGTGACTACGCCATCCTGCTCGACCAGCGTCGTCAACCCTTCCTCGACCCGCTTGAGTGCATCGCCAATCACACGGGTGGTCTTCTGGCCATTCTGCGATGCGAGCAAAGCGAAACGTTCGCACAGCACCGGATCGCTGCTAAACTTCCCGGCGATGTCGCGTGCGTGGGTCCACAAGATGATCCCCCGGTGCAGCAGGTCCTGCACCCGCTCCGGCAACTCCGCCACCCGCACATAGGATGTCAAGGTGGCATCCGAAGGCCGCACGCCATCCTCGGCGTTCTTCGCCATGTACATCGCAATCTCGGTCTGGGTGAAGCCACATTCCGTCAGGCGCTTGACGGCGTGGCAAATCTCCAAAATGGAGGGTCGCACACGCATAACGCCCTGATCGCTATCCCCTAGCGCACGGAGTAACACCCCCCCTTCGCGATCCGTCGGCGCGAATTCGACCTTGGCTTCCACGCGCTTCATATCGGTCAGCGCGTAATACACCTCGGGACGGTCGAGGACGAGAAACAGGGGGCACTCCTCCCCCTGCACGATGATGGACTGGTTGGCCACCGCAATGGGCAGGGCCGGAATCCGGTCACCCGCATGCGCAAGGGCTTCTTTACGCAACACGTAATGCGGATCGCTGTCTCCCGGACGATAGCGTGAGCAGAGCAAATCCTCGGCGGGTGCCAAGCGCAGTTGAGCTAGGGGCATCCACAGCGCGCCATTGCGCCAGGTACCCACTGGCTTGCCATTGACCGTCGGCAGATTCGCGGTGTAGGCACCTTCCCCCGCGACATTCGTGGCGGCCATCGTATCCGTCCGGGTCGCCCCGACCCCACCTTTGAAGCGGCCCAGTTTGCCGCCGATGCCCCCCGCGGCGATCGCGGCATAATCGACTGGCGGGGTGGTCGGCGTGGCTTCGGTGACATCGCCCGATTGGGATTGGTTGGTTTCATCGAACATGGTGTGTATGGAGCGGTAACCCCCACTGGGATACCGCTCGCTCCTCCTGATGCTGTTGCAGGGGGGCAAGACGGCTAAGGTCTTGCCCGATGGGGACGAAAACTTACGCAGGATTCCAGGCGAGCAAGTGATCGACGACATGACCATACGCTTGCACCGCCAGGTCGTTGGGATCCAGCACGGCTATGGGAACATGCTCTGCCGGGGCGGCCCATCCCACCGGCGTGCAGGGGATCGACGTGCGGTTGAAGTGCCCGATCCCCACCTGGTCGAGGTCGGCCCACAAACTTTCGGCAACGCGCTCCTGCCCCGGCAGCACCTTCGCCGCCAGCAATCCCAGCAGATGCACTTCACGGGGCATCTGGACGCGCGCATGGTCCTGCGCGAGGGCCGTAATCAAAGCGGCACGAGACTCATTGAGGTCTTGCAAGTCCCCCAATAGATCCGTGACGCCCTCGATGGAGAGCGGTTCCGCCGCCAGGGGCGTGATGACCCCATGCGCGGCATTCGTGACCGCCGCCGTCACATCGTCCGCCGCCGGGCTGGGATCAAGCAGGAAGTAATCGTACTCGGTTAGAAACGCCTGAACGGCATAGGAAATGACCGCATCGAAGGAGCGCACCGGCTGCCGGTCACGCGTCCGGTCGAACTGCTTCGATGCCTGAGTGATCGTGCGCGCGCCAGGGATGACGTGCAGACAGGCATGGCCATCAAAGCGCACGGGGCGGGTCGCCGTGCCGTTGTAGGAGATGATCGCGCCCCGCACATTCGCCTCCGTGGGTTCGGTCAGCAAGGCATGGGTGGTTGGCTTCCCCGGTTTTGGTTCGACGCCGAGGTAGATCGATAGCGTGCGTTGCGAGTCGAAGTCGCCCAGCAGGACACGCTTGCCGCGCCGGGCGAGTTCGTAACCGACGCTGATCGTGGTGGTCGTCTTGCCGACGCCGCCACGCATGTTACTCATCGAGATGACTAGGGTCATGGATGGATTACCCTTTCGTTCATGGGATGACATCACTCGGTTTCAGGAGCAGCCCCACGGGCTCAACTCCTCATTCCGTGCGAATCGCTGTTGTTCACGCAAATCGCTGTTGTTCACGCGCGTGAGGTTGTGTACATTCACGCAAATCGCCGATGTTCACGCGCGTGAACTTGCTCATGATTGCCGTGCATCTGGTGGTCCTCACGCAAAAGCACCAAGAGGCTTTTGCGTGAGGATGTTGTTCAGGATTGCGTCGTAGCAACCATCATGTCGCTGAAGTCGAGGCGATCAAGGACGACATCCGCCTTGAGGGCCTTACCCGGACGCAGGCGGCCTAGGCGTTCGCGCTGTTTGGCAAACAAGGCCGTCTTCACATCCTCGATGGTTTCCCCCAGCGCTTCGGCGACGTTGTAGAACGTCACCGTGAACGTGGGCGAGGTCGCCAGTCTCAGGGCTTCGCGATGCACGTAATTGGGGTACTGCAACGTGCCCGGCTTTGGCTTGGCAGGGTTCGGTGGCGTCCCTGACCCCACGTTATTCGCGGTCGTCGCCTTCTCGCGGAGGCGATCCCCCAGCTGCACCAATGCCCCCGCTACTGCGATGTCGTCGTAGCGCCCATAGCCCCGCCGCTCCACCTCATCGACAATGGCGGCCACGGTGCCCTCTTGCCCCTGCTGGGTGAGGAACCGGCTGACCTCGCCGATGAGATCGATGAACGCGGGCGTCCCCGGTTCCGGCCCGTCAGACGCCGCACCGTTGTCCCGGCGGCCCATGAACTGCTCCCGCAGCGCCGTCAGCTGGGCGGCGAACTGCGCCTTGAGTTGCTCCGCCAGGGCGGTGAAGCGATATTCCATCTCCGGCGCGGGGTCCGTGCTGGTGGTGGGGAGGGCGGCGACTTGCTCGCGCAGCGCCGTGAGGTCACCAACCAGTTGGGTGAACTGCTCGGTGGGGATGCCCCCCTGCTGCTGCTCACCTGCGGTCTCCAGTCGTTGCTGCAAACGCGTGAGTGCCGCATGGGTCTGCTCGTCGTAGCGTTCGAGTTCGAGACCCGCGTTAGCCTCGTGGGCCTTCTCCACCTGGGCGAAGAGCGTCTCGTATTCCGGCTTCCACGATCCGGCATTGACGAACTTTTGCTTCACATCACCGATGGCCGCCAGCACCAGGCGGTTGGCTCCCTGCGCGCTGGTGTAGCCCGCGTTGTCGCGGAAGATGGCCGCCACCGGCTCGTAGATGTTGAGCATCTGCCACACGCTGAGTTCATTGACCACGTGCAGCAGGCGTTGAATGATGGCGACCTTCGCTGCCCCCGCCTCGGCGGCCATCTCACGGCGTACATCATCGGGTCGGATGACGAAAGGCAGCACCCCGATGATCAGGTACGCCGCACAGACCAGTCCGGCGAAGGCGCGCACGAAGAACAAGAGCGTCGGGATATTGCTCATGAACTCCAGCCAGGCGGGACTGAGCTTCGGGGCCTCGATCAGATAGAACATATAGGAACAGGTCAGGCCCTCGATACCCACCGTCAGCAGCAACATGATCGCTGACACTGCCGTCCAGCCCCATTCGTGGCGGAGCAGATGCATCCGCAGGCGGGAGGCAGCCGTGAGGAACGCGATCTCAATCGCGCCGCCGGTGATGACGATGACGAACAGCGCCAAGCACACCGGAATGATCTGGCTGTAGTCGCCGCCACCAATGGCGGTGAAGGCTTTGATCACATAGTCTTTGGCCAGGGTATACAACCCGGCACTGGTGAACGCCAGGGAGATGGCGAAGAGCACTGGCTGGTGCATCGCCTCCACCCAGGCGGAGTGCCCCGCCGGGCGCAGGCGTTTGGGCTGGCGCGGCTGGGTAAACCAGGCGAAGGGTGGAATGACACGGTACCACGGCAAAGCAGCCGGGGGCGTGTTGAGAGCAGTCGCAGGAGCCATAATGGCGAATCCTCTGTTTCAATCGTGTTGCCGAAGGCGCGGATGCAACCTGCGGCCTGGTCGTGCTATGCTGGCAGGGTCTCTTGTCCCAAGGGATCGGTGGGGAGGGCCGCGTGGCTCGCCTGAGACAACGTTCCACGCAGTTCCCCTTCTGTCACGGCCCCCCTCAGCAGGGCGCACGCGGCAGCGGTCTATACTTCATCGTCTGCTCCTATCGAATGGTGGTGGTCAGAGTGTTTGCCGCAGCCGTCTCCTCAGCGCGTTGCAACGCGCCAATGATAGCGTTACAATCGGCCAGTGATATTTTGGTCTCCGGACGGAACAACCACATCGTCACCAGGGTGCGCTGCTCCGCGGTCAGCCGCTGTGCCTGTTCCGCCAGGGCGGTTGGGGATTCAGCGAGCGCATCGAGGAGGGGATATCCCAGACCCGTCGCGATCTGCTCGTCCACCAGGCGCTTCACCTCGGTCAGCATCCGCTCCGGACGACGACGGCGGGACTGCGCCCAACGGACCAGACGCATCACGACGAGCTGCACCACCACCAGGAGCACCAGCCCTTGCAGCCC